>CAIKVF010000089.1 GCA_903830745.1 uncultured Actinomycetes bacterium
AGGGCGACGCGACGCAACTCCCCACGTTCCCTTCGGGTATCCCATGGTGATCATTGCGGCCATTTGCCAGTTTTCATCCTTAGGGACGCCAAGAATTTCGTACGTTTCGTCGGGGTGAAAGAAATTAAGAGCTGCAGTAGGTGCGCTGCCCACTCCATGTGCACGCGCCGCTAGCTGTGCGTTCCACAGTGCTGGCCAAATTGAACCACCAGAAGTGTCTCCACGGATGAAACCAAAGAGCAGGAGTGGAATAGTTTCAAAATTGTCAGCGACCCACTGCACTGAGCTCACCATCTTCATCATTGTTTTGCTCGCTGGCGCTTCAGGGTCCGCTAGTGCTGCTTGGTAGCGGTCTGCATAGACAATTGCCCAGAGTTGACGAACGCAGTCTTGATACAGCGGTGCAATTTTCTTTATGACTTCTGGATCATCAACTAAAAGAAAACGCCAACCCTGGCCGTTTCCTCCCGATGGAGCTCGTACCGCGGCGTCAAGAATTTGAGCTTGTACTTCCAAAGGGACTGGGTCAGGCTTAACCCGTCTCATTGCTCGAGTCGTATACAGCGCTTCAAATACGTCCATAATTATTTCCTTTATTTGAAAAGGCAAAAGTACTCCTGGGCAACAGTTAAGCATGAGAAGATGAATAGATGAGTGCGCTTCTTGCAGGATTCCTAACCGGGCTGTCGCTCATTGTCGCCATTGGCGCTCAGAACGCCTACGTGCTCCGCATGGGGCTCAGTAAACACCATGTAGCGGTAGTTGTAGGAATTTGTGCTGTTTCTGACGTAACGCTGATTCTCTTAGGGATTGGCGGCATAGGAGGCATTGTCAAGAGTGCACCGAGCTCTCTACAGATCCTTAGGTGGGTTGGTGTTGCGTATCTTTCCTACTTTGCAATTCGATCATTCATGAAGGCAACGAAACCTGGATCGCTTTCTCCATCAGACGCGCAGAAGCCTTCACTAAAGGTTGCAGTAGCAACAACACTCGCGTTCACCTTTCTCAATCCCCACGTCTACATCGATACGGTCTTGCTGATTGGCTCTATTGGTAATCAGTACGGTCACTCGAGATGGATTTTTGCAGCCGGTGCAGGAACAAGTTCAGTTCTGTGGTTTTCGTCGCTCGGATTTGGTGCACGGTATGCAGCACGATTTATGGCAAAGCCAATTACGTGGAGAATTCTCGACAGCGCAATTGGTGTTGTCATGGTGCTCATTGCGCTGAAGCTTGCAATTACACCAATTGCTAATTAGTTAACGCTGTACGACGTCATGGAGAGTGATCCCATAACGCAGCCGTCAGCGAAAACATTTACATCACCACCAGTAGAGCCGGCGATTCCCGCAATGTAAGCCAGTGGCAAAAAGTGATCTGAGGTTGGAACCGCGAGGCGAAAATCATCATGATCCCTAAGTTCATAGAGCGTGTCTGGACTGTTCTTCATGATTGAACGTGCATCATCATCAAAGCGGTGCGCCCAGTCAAAGCCTTCATTCTCCATCCCCCAGTTAACAGCTCCAAGGTTGTGCACTACGTTGCCACTGGCGACAATCAAGATTTCTTCATCCATGAGTGGTGCGAGCTTGGCGCCTAAGTCCATGTGATACGAAATTGGCTTGCTCGCATCAATGGAAAGCTGCACAACCGGAACGTCAGCTTCTGGAAACATGTGCGCGAGTACCGACCAAGTGCCGTGGTCAATCCCCCACGTCTCATCATCAAGTCCTACCCACGTTGGTTCAGCCAATGTGGCGAGCTGGCGAGCAACGTCAGGTGAACCAGGAGCGTCATACTGAAAGTCAAAGAGTTCTTGTGGGAAGCCGTAGAAATCATGGATGACTCTTGGTTTCGCCATTGAAGTCACTGCAGAGGCGTTTATGAACCAGTGCGCTGAAACTGCGACGATTGCGCGTGGTTTTGGAATAGACGACGCAAACTCAGACCAAGCATTAGTAAAGCGATTCGTTTCTATCGTGTTCATTGGACTTCCGTGGCCAATAAATACTGCGGGCATCTTTGCCATACGAATCCTTTTTTGCCGAGATTCCAATGTACCCGATTCAAAAACAAAAACGCCCGCCCCCTGGAGCTAACCAGAGAGCGGGCGTTTTAGAACTATTAGAGGTTTTGTTCAAACTCCATAAGCACCGCATGACGGTCTTCTTTGGTAGGGAGAATGAAGTACGGACTTCCCTTAATCCAGTAGTACGCCATTGGAATAATTCCAAGCGCAACAGCACCAAGACCAACCACCTTTGTGGTGGTGTTCAAGTTTGGAAGCGCCTTCGAGAAAATAAAGACCATGAACCCTGCACCAAGTAGTGGCCAGAGCCCCATGAAGATGAAGTTCTTAACTGACTTAAAGAGCTGGCGACGATAAAGCACAACAACAGAAAGTCCAGCTAGTCCGTAGTAGATACAAATCTGAAGGCCGATTGCGTTGTAGCCATCAGTCAAAATGTTGGAAATTGATCCTACGTACGTACTTCCAACAAACAGAAGAATTGAAAGAGCTGCTGCTACAAACGTTGCAACAAGTGGCGTCTTTCGAACTGGGTGGGTGTGCCCGAGTGCTGATGGCAGTGTGTGGTCACGTCCCATTGTGAAGAACGTACGTGTCACTTGAATCAATGTTGTTTCGAGCGTTGCAACGGTCGAAAGGAGAACAGCAAGAACAATGAGCTTTCCACCAGTTCCGTGCCATACAGCCTGTCCCAGCACAGAAAGGATGTTTGCAGCGTTGTCAGGGTTATTCATTTCGCCACTTGTTAGAACCATATTTGAGCCGATTGTAAATAGTTCAAACAACAAGAACACAATCAGTCCACCAAGTAGTCCACCGAGCCCTGAAGTCTTTCGTGGATTCTTAGTTTCTTCGCTGAGGTTTGCGGTTACGTCCCAGCCCCAGTAATAGAAGGTCGCGAGTAGTGCGCCCGAGGTGAACGTCTTCATGTCTGGGAACACAGAGAGTGAGAGCCAGTGCCATGAGAACGGTGTTGCGTGGTGAGCGTGAAAAATTGCAAGCAGTGCGAAGAGAATCAAAATTACGACCTCAACGCACGACATGATGATCTGCACTGTCACCGTAACGGTGACTCCTGCTGCAACGGCTCCAACCATGAGCAAGAAGAAGAACGAACCAAAAATTGTTACTAACGTTTTGTTCGAAGAAGCTGAGTGTGAGAACAAGTCAAGAATTGTTGATCCCGCAGGGAACGTTGCAACAACCATAAAGATCAGTGCTGAAACAATCAGTGACCAGCCAGCAAGGAATCCGAATGCTGGGTGAAGTGCTCGACGAACCCATGAATAGGTTGCCCCGGCGTGGCTATCTGATTTAGAGAGATAGTTGAAGGCGAACATGATGCCAAACATGAAAATTCCGCAGTAGAGAAGTGCGGCGGGACCACCGAAACCAACGGCGGCAAACAAAGCGGTAGTTGTTGCAGCGATTGAATACGCAGGCGCGGAGCCTGCGACCGCCATAACGACCGAGTCAAAAAGACCTAGAACTCCTGATCTGAGTTGATTCTCTTCAGAATCTGTTCCAAGCGTTGTTGGGGTGTCGGACATGACTACCTCTTTCTTGTTGTGGTTATCACCTTCAATAGTTAAAACTTCAGCAAAAAACTAACACGGACCACCCTTCCGAGTGGTGTTTTCCCAATGTAAATGGGGAGATGTTGGAAATTAGCCACGTTGGGCCCTATTGCTAGATGGCATAAGTAAAGTTGTTTTATCTTGTTCATTTAACAAGTCCTTACTGAAAGTCACTGTGTGAACACCCTTAAGCGATTTGATCTCGATGGAATGACCCAAATTCCAGATTCCGAGCTGAACAAACGCTGGAAGAATTTCTTCATCGAAATTCGCTTTCGCTCAAGCAGTCGCTTCGAACGGATTCTCCACCGGATGTTCGGAGGCGAAGAAACTCTTCGACACAAAATTGCTCAGGTGCCAGGTAGACATGTGCTCAAGGTTGCTCGTGCTCTGCGAGGAACGAGAAATACATCAAACGAGCCAGGAGTGCTCACCGAGTTCCCAATTGGCTACGACCCCACGTCACTACTTCTTGATGCAGGCGAAGCAACAAGCTCGTACCAAGCACGAGAAGTTGAAGTCTTTGTTTTCAATGAAGCTCAAGTTTCAGCTTCTGAAACAATAAAAATGCTCAACGAAAAAATCACAAACTCGCAGGCCACATGGCTGTTCTTGGTGGACTCGACAATCAGTGACGCTGCGAGAGCTCTTACGCTTTTCCAATTGATGAAGCATGCTGAAAGTGCAAGTGATGTTGTCTTTTCAGATGAGACGAACGTCAATCCCCGTTTTCCAATCCTTAAACCAAACACCGTCGGGCCCCACACACTTCTCAGCTACAACGTTGTTGGTCGACCAGCGTTACTCAGTATTTCCAAGCTTCGTATGTACGGTGGATTTTCAACATCAGCCGGCTGGGCGTTCGAACATGATTTTTATTTGCGAATCAGTGAGCAGCGTGGGATTTTTCAACACGTTCCACTAATTTTGCCAGCTGGGAGAACGCAGATTGCTTTGAGTGCTGATCATCTGAACAATGACACCTGCGCTGTAGTTAACGCAGCACTCGCAAGAAGGAAATGGAACGGTGACGTTTCAATTGGCACGCTCCCTGGACTTGTGCAGTGGAAATTGTCTCCGCCCTCCCCCCAGCCATCAATTGAAATAGTTATTCCAACTAGAGACCGACTAGAACTCGTTTTACAGTGCATTGCTGCGGTTGAAGAGAAGACTACGTACAACAATTACAGCATCACCATTCTGGACAACGACTCGAAAGATCCAGACACGCTTGCTTATTTTGAGTCAACCACTCACAAAGTTGTCGCGTGCCCTGGTCCTTTCAATTACGCCAAAATCATCAATCGTGGAATCAAACATTCAACAGCTGATTTCATAGTCACTTTGAATAACGACACAATTCTGCAAACCCCAGACTGGCTTGAGCGAATGGTGGGACTTGCTTCTCTCCCTGACGTTGGCATTGTGGGCTCTAAGCAAGTTGAGAGCAACGGACACTCTGAGCACGAGAGTGTTGTCATTACGCCCTATCCACAACATTTACGTTCCGATGGAAACTACCCCTACCGTGACCACTTCATTTTGGCGACAAAGGACGTCGCGGCAGTTACCGGAGCGGTGCAAATGTTCCGTCGTAATTTCTGGGAGTCAATTGGCGGAATGGATGAAGAACTAACAGTCGTCATGAACGACATCGACGTATGTCTTCGAGCTCAGCTTGAGGGACGAAACGTTGTCTACACCCCTGACGTAATTCACACTCACGATGCTGGGTCTTCCAGAGGAAAGCTTGACCCCAAGACTGATCGGAATCGCTTCTTGCGTCGCTGGGACATTTTTGGATCATTTCAAGATCCTTACTTCCCACCGCTTCTCAAATTGTTCGGTGAAACCTTCTATTACATAGACCCGCAAGACTCTTCTAGCAATTAATGACGTACATCCTTGATCAAGTTGGTTCACAACTTAGAAATACATTGAAACTGACAGCTGGACTATCGCTGCTGCTTTCAATTGCGATTGTCCAACCAGCAAGTGCTGCACCTGCAACAAACAGCGCAAAGCCTTCAATCGGTGCGGCATTTACTACTCAAATGAATGATGTGTGGAATGCCATCTCTGCAAACTCAACCGACCAGGCACTTAAGAACTTCTTTCCTAGTGCTGCGTACGTGCAAATGAAGCAGGGTGTTCTTCCAAATCCCACAGCTGATTTCTCTTCAAGGCTTTTGGCATTTTTCAAACTTGATCTTTCTGCGTACCACCAGCTCGTTATGAGTGGAGGGCCGAGCAAATTCACTGGTATTCGAGTCAACCCTGCTCAAATATCATGGATTTCACCTGGCGTGTGTGAAAACAAGATTGGTTACTGGCATCTCGGACCGGTGAGAGTTGTCTACGAGCAGTCCGGCGTAGTGAAATCATTCGCGATTGCTTCTCTGATCTCATGGAACGGTGTTTGGAAAATTATTCATCTCGGCCCTAACCCCAGGGCGAAAAACATTGGCACTGTTGCTTCACCTGCGAAAGGTCCAGGAACACCCGGACCAGGTGGCGGTTGCTAGTTAAGCAACTGAGATGTGATTTCACCATTCGGTCGAATGACTACAGCTCGATCACCAAAATCTTGAACTGAAAGATTGTTCACAAAGGTTGCTGCCCTATGAGACTGATCAATGCTTGGAATTCCCGTTGCATCAAGGAGCACCGAGTGGAATGTTCCACTTACAAATGAACCAGTTGCGCTTAACGTAACTTTCAAAATTGCGCTAAGAGCCAGATCCCCACTGGTTGCAAAGTTATGAAAGTTTGCAAAATCTCCGAGGCTGTAATTAATTAGATGACCTCGGTACACTTCCATCCCTCGAAGAACATGTGGCCCGCTTGCAATGACTAGGTCGGCTCCGTTGTCAATTGCCGCGTGAGCGAATGCGTACGGATTACCACGATTTTCACCAAAGAATGATTCACTCGTTTTTGTAACGTGAGATGCGCCACTCCCCTCTGCGCCAGCGTGCATGTACACCACCACAATGTTTGCTTCGCGCTTAGCTTGAGTTATTAACTGTGCCGCGGCAGTTGCGTTGAGGAGATTATTGGTGTTGTAATACGGAGCGAACGCAACAAACGCGAGCGAAATACCGTTCTGCTTCACAATGGCTATTTGCCCAGGAAGTCCAGCTTGGGCAATGCCCGCTTCATGAAGTGCTTTTGTAGTGTCAATTCGACCTTGTGATCCGAAGTCGTTGCTGTGGTTATTTGCGCTATTTAAAACATTGAAGCCTACCGACGCAAACGTGTTTGCAAATGCGGGAGGAGTTCGAAATGCGTAACAATTAGTTGAACTCGCGCCACATTTCGACAGTGTTTGTGTCGTGAGGGTTCCCTCAAGATTGCCAAATTCAACTTGTGCTTTTAGCGCAGATAAAACATTTGAGAAAATCGAAGCAGGATTAGAGGGTAACTGTGGCGTGGATCCAAGTTCCATGTCACCAACTGCGGAAATCGTAACTGTGGTTGGAGCCAGCGTCGTTGGAACAGTTGTCGTAGTTGGTGCAACGTGATTTTTATTTATGAGAAGCGTTGTCGCAGTTGCTATCAGGGCTATAAGTACAACAAGTGAGAAAATGAGCAGCTTCTTGCTCTGCTTTTTCTTATGACGTCCCTTTACCACGGCTGTGGCTCACCGGGACTCTTCGAACTGAACACCGCGAAGAAGTCTTTCGTGCTCGAGTAAAGGAACCTGGTGGAAACCTGATTAGGGTTCGGAACAAAAAGTGATGGACCCTTCGCGCCACGATTTGCGTACGTTACAAATATTGGCCACGCAGGATTTATATCAAGCTGCATTGCTCGAACCACATGCAATTTGCTCATCACGAGTGCCAAGCTGTGTCCAGTTTGAGATGGAGCCGCAACGTAAATAAGGCTTCCCTGTGCATCTATCCCAATTGCAGTCCTCCACACCGCCGCAACACCATGAAGCGTTGAACCCCACAGCGCATTGTTCGAAGTGCTTTTCGTTGGAAGCGAATCATTAATCAGCAGTGAAAGGTTTTGTCGTGCCATTAGGACATCTGCACCTGGCCGTTTACCACCATCCCACGCCTTGATGTCCACTGAACCATCTTTGTACTGAATAAGTGTTGCGGCACCCTTCACCATTGGAAAGTAAAGAGTGTTGTGAGTGAAGAATCCAGCCGCAGTGTCAGACTCGTAGAAACCTGAATTAAAAGCTGCGAGTAGTCGAGGACGCGCAGCTACCGGAACCATCTGCGGGCCACGTGGGAGTCTTGAAGGACCGGGGCCTTTGTAACCCAGATACAGCGCAATGTCAGTAGTTGAAGTATTGATCCAGGCGGCGTAAGCCCGCACCGTTGGCTGTGCAGTAAACGGTGTAAATACCGTTGTCATCACCGACGGTGTTACACCACTCCAAGGTTCTGGATTTTTCCAGGTGCTACACGATGTTGCTGAGCAAACCGACGGAGGGCTTGGCAACGTAGTGGTGGTTGCAATCTCAGTTGTTGGTGTCTCAGACGCAGAAGAATGGCGAACTGCTGCAACGTAGCCACCAGCAGCTAGTGCAGCTAAAGCAATCAAAATCAACAGAATTTTACGCACAAGCCTCAATTAACGATTTATTCAATCTTACGGACTATCTAGTGAATTTATGGGAATTCTGTCAGGTTGCAGTTCGACGCTCATTTTTCTGAAACACTGTCAAGATGACACAACGCTACGGAGTAACAATCCCATTTGACGGCGTCACTCTTCCAGAACACAAAGAGTGGTTCCACATGCTCGCTGACATTGGTTACACCGATGTTTGGACGGCAGAAGTTGACGGTACCGACGGTTTCACCCCACTCACCCTCGCGGCTGCGTGGGAGTCACGACTCAACCTCGGTGTAGCTGTTCTTCCTGCCTACACGCGTGGTGCAGGACTGCTCGCAATGAGTATTGCTTCACTCGCTGAAGCTTCTGGTGGTCGCTTCACAGTGGGACTCGGATCATCTTCAATGCCCGTAGTACAGCGCTGGAACGGTATTGAGTTCGATAAGCCATATTCACGTACTCGTGATGTTCTTGATTTCTTGAAGCGTGCCCTTGACGGCGAAAAAATCGATCACGTGTATGACACATTCGAAATTCACGGCTTCAAGATTGCTCGTCCAATCACTCACCGCCCACCAATTCTTTTAGGTGCACTTCGTCCACGTATGTTGAAGCTGGCTGGCAGCGAAGCAGACGGTGCAATTCTCAACTGGTTATCAGCAGAAGACGTGAAGAAGTGTGTCGCTGAAGTTGGCCCTGGAAAAACTATTGCCGCACGACTCTTTGTTATTCCAACAGAAGACGCCGACACCGCACGTTTCATAGCTCGCAGAATGATTTCTTCGTATCTGACCGTTTCCACGTACGCAGAATTTCACAAATGGCTTGGTCG
This sequence comes from uncultured Actinomycetes bacterium, assembly GCA_903830745.1. Taxonomy (GTDB): domain Bacteria; phylum Actinomycetota; class Acidimicrobiia; order Acidimicrobiales; family RAAP-2; genus RAAP-2. The sequence goes on from CAIKVF010000089.1 coordinate 9,017, forward strand.
TGAAGAAATCTTGAAGCCAATGTGGGACGCGTGGGCGGCTGGTGACAGAAAACTAGCTAACGAACTAATTCCAGACTCAGTATGTGACGAACTCATCATTCATGGCTCATACGACAAGTGTCGTGAGCACATTCAACAGTTCATTGACAATGGCATCCAAATTCCTACCTTGGCAATAGTTCCAGTTGGCGTCGATGTTAAAGACGCCGTTAAGGGACTAGCTCCTCGTTAAGACTGAGCAACACCTAGCTGCTTGAGCATGTCTGCGTACTTCACCTGCGCTGCAGCGGCTCTCGTTGGTACGTGGTCTGTAGGAATCTCAGATGCGGTGTATTCCTTAAGAACGTGACGGGCAACTGTCTGCTTGTGCACTTCGTCTGGTCCGTCATAGATACGTGCAGCACGTGCAGCACGGTACATACCTTCAATAGGCATGTCTGATGAGTACCCGAGTGATCCGTAGACCTGAAGCGCACGGTCAACAACATTGTGAAGAACCGTTGCACCGTAGTACTTGATCATTGCAATCTCATCACGTGACTGTGATGCACCAACTTGGTCCATCTTCCAGGCTGCGTGAAGTGTCATGAGTCGAGCAGCGTGCATTTCGGCCTTCGAGTCAGCAATCCAGTTCTGCACTGTCTGCTTTTCAGCAAGCAGTGATCCGTGGGTGAAGCGGCTAAGTGCACGCTCGCACATCATGTCAAAGGCACGTTGTGACTGTCCGAGCCAGCGCATGCAGTGGTGAATACGACCAGGCCCAAGGCGAGTTTGCGCGAGCAAGAATCCTGATCCTTCTGGACCAACGAGGTGGTCAGCAGGAATGCGAACATCCTCGTAAAGAATTTCTGCGTGGTTTCCGAATCTTCCGTAGGTGACTTCTGGGTCGTCCATTGAGCCAACGTCGCGAAGAATAGTTAGCCCTGGTGTGTTAACTGGCACAACAAACATTGATGAGCCTTGGTATGGGTGCACGTCAGGGTTAGTGACTGCCATAAGAATCAAAATGTTCGCAACAGAACCATTCGTGGTGTACCACTTGCGACCATTGATGACCCACTCTTCGCCGTCTTTCTCGGCGCGAGTTACAAGTAGTCGTGGGTCAGAGCCTGCGGTGTTTGGCTCAGTCATTGAAAAGCCTGAGCGAATTTCACCATTGAGCA
>CAIKVF010000090.1 GCA_903830745.1 uncultured Actinomycetes bacterium
AGGGCGTAGCCCTGAATGTTGTCTGCTCCTTCAATCTTTTGCTTCTTGTACTTAACCGAAGGATGATCGAAAACGTCGCCTACAGCCGATGACATACCTGAGTAGTTCTTGTTTGGGGCAACGATAATTGCCTCGCGAATTTCGCCTTCTGGGCACCGCTCAATCCACCTTGAAGTGGCCCGGGTTAGGGCAGTAATTCCCGGGGCATTAATTCCATCATCATTAGTTATCAGTATTCGCATATTTCTAAGGCTAACTGTCGTAAGTTACATGACAGTGAATAGAAGGAAAAATAGCTAATGCTTCCATCAGGAGAACAGATCGCCATTGCCCATGGGGACCAACGCGCCATCATCACCGAAGTCGGCGCCACGCTGCGTGTGTATGTAAAAGGTGGGGTTCCAGTTGTTGAGGGATTCGCCGCAGAAGACATCCCAGACTTCAGTCGAAATCAAGTTCTGTACCCATGGCCGAACCGCATAGGTGACGGTGAATGGACTTTTTCTGGCCGCACAGGGACTGCAAACATCGACGACGTTGTCCACGCGACAGCCAATCACGGCCTTGCTCGCTGGCGACCATTTGAAATTGAAGTAGCCAACCAAAATCGATGCGTTATGTCACTTGTTCTTCATCCACTTCCGGATTACCCATTCATTTCAAAGTTGACACTTGACTACCACCTCGGACCAAAGGGACTCACCACAACTGCAACGGTGCAAAACCTTGATGAAGTTCCAATTCCATTTGGACTCGGATACCACCCATACTTTGCGGTGACGACACCAACTATTGAGGGTGCAGAACTAACAGTTCCTGCCAATGCATATGTTGCGGTGAATGATCGCAAGCTTCCTACCGGAGAAATTCTTCCAGTTGCTGGAAACAACTACGACTTTCGAACAACGAAGTCCGTAAACGGACACAACCTTGACGTTACCTACGCCGAACTCAACCGTGATGACACTGGAATGTGCACCGTCTCGCTGAAGGACTCCAAGGGATCAAACATTGATGTATCAATGGACCGTAACTTTCCTTACCTGCAGATCTTCACTGGCGACAGCCTGCCTGCGGGAAGGCGTCGCACATCAGTTGCCATTGAGCCAATGACGTGTCCTCCAGACGCCCTTAGAAGTGGGAAGGACCTGATCATTCTTGAACCGGGTCAGCGCTGGACTGGTTCCTACAGGATTGCTCGGACTTCATAATGAGTCGCGTTGTACTTGTCACTGGATCAACGAGCGGCATTGGAGAAGAAACAGCACTTCGTTTCGCAGCTCTGGGCGACCACATAATTTTCAACTCAGTTCGAAGTGTTGAAGCCGGAGAAGCACTGAGTGCCAAGACGCCGGGGTCTTTTTACATTCAAGGTGACATCTCTAATGATGCTGACTGCGAACGCATGATTGAAATGGTGCTCGAGCGATACGGACGACTTGATGTTCTGGTGAACAACGCCGGAGCTACCAAAGTTATTGCTCACGCTGACATCAACGCAGCAACGCTCGATGTATGGAGAGACATCTTTGAAGTGAATGTCTTTGGAACATGGAACATCTCAGTTCGTGCAATGCCAGCGCTTAAAGATGCAAAGGGATCAATTGTGAACGTCTCGTCAATAGCTGGCGTTCGACAAACTGGTTCTTCAATTCCATACGCGGCGTCAAAAGCAGCCCTCAACCACATGACCGCGCTACTCGCCAAGGTTGTTGGACCTGAAGTGCGAGTGAACGCTGTGGCTCCAGGTCTTATTGATACGCCCTGGACGGCTGACTGGGACGCAATTAGGGGCGTTGTGAGCGCTATGGCACCACTCAAGCGAAGCGGAACACCAGGTGACGTTGCTGACGTGATTTTGTCTCTCGCGAGCACACCGTACGTAACGGGGCAAGTGCTCGTTGTTGACGGTGGCCTCGGCCTTATGGCCTAGGCGGCTCAAACGGCGGTACAAATATTCTGAGTATTCGACAGAGCAGCACCGTCACTGGCTTAATGAAATATTTGTTCAGCGCTATTCGTCTCGGTACTCCGAGCAAGTCACGTGCCCATGGCTCCATAAGTGCGTACGAGCTCTGCACAAAGAACCAGAATCCGATTTTCTTGTAGCGCTCTTTGATTATTTCGTGAGCCACAAAGTCTCGTGCCACAGCACCTTCTGGAATCAGTCGTAGTTCTGGCCTGAACGTTTCGAGTGTTGCTCGAAGTTCAGCGTAGGTGAGGGGAGGATTAGTGATACCGAGATCTTTTGCCAGTTGCGCCATCTCGAGAACGTAGGTATCGCGCTCGTCGTCTGAGACCTTCTTGCGACCAAATTGCAGGTAGCCCTCCAGGAACATTGAGATTTCTGCACAGTGCACCCAGAGAAGTAGATGCGGATCATTTGCGTAGTAGTCAACACCGTCATCTGCAGTGCCACGAACCGCTTCGTGAACAGCGAGGACTCGCTCAATGGATGAGTATGCAAGTTCCTTGGTGCCGTAGGTAGTGAATCCAATGAAGTTCGCAGTTTGCAACATTCGACCAAGCGGGTCGTTCTGATACCTCGAATGCTGTGCCACACCAGACATGGCGTAGGGGTGCAGCGTTTGAAAGAACAGGCTGGAGAGTCCGCCAACGAGCATTGA
>CAIKVF010000091.1 GCA_903830745.1 uncultured Actinomycetes bacterium
AGTCCGGCTTTGGCGCCAGAGTAAAGATACGCATCGCGGTACACACGCACTGATGCCACGGATGAAATGACAAGAATTCTTCCGCTGCCTTGTGCCACGAGGCGACGTCGAATTTCTCCGAGCGCTGCAACTGGCCAGGTGTAATTCACATCTGCCATGCGAGCTGATCCAAGTGGGTCATTTTCAAGTTCGCGTTGGTTGCAAAGCATGCCAACTGCAATGATCACGAGGTCAACGTTTTCTCCAACCTTGTCAAAGGCTGCAGTGACAACTTCTCCGGCCTTGCTTACGTCTTCTGCCTGGAACAGAAGTGTTTCAGTCTTTGTCGCACCGTACTCTTGTGCTTCTTTTGCGGACTCGTCTAGCAGTTGTTGATTTCTTCCAGCGAGCACGACAGTGTGTGCACGTGCGGTGCAGAGCTTCTTAGTGATGGCGCGTGCAATGTCGGAACTTCCTCCGAGCACGATGACGTTTTGTGGCTGACCAAATGCATTTTCCATGTTGCTATCTTCCTATGTGGAGTCGACGACTTAAGTCACTTATGAGGCGGCCTTCAGGGTCAACACGATTTTTTACGTTAAGAAATTCATCAAGACGCGGGTACATCGCACGAACTTTCTCGTGGCTCAGTCTTGCATCCTTGGCGAAGTAAATACGTCCGCCAGCGTTCAGCACCATCTCATCGAGGTCATCTAGTACTTGGGGAAGTGCACTTGGTCCTACGGGAAGGTCAAGTGCAAGTGTCCACCCGGGCATTGGAAATGAAAGCATTCCGTCATTAGAAGGACCGAAGCGCTTCAGCACCGCAAGGAAACTTGGTACCCCAGATGAGGAAAGTCGTTCGATCACCTTGTTCACTGTTTCGCCAGCACTATCTGGAACTGCAAACTGGTACTGCACAAAGCCACGCTTGCCATAAAGGCGGTTCCAATCACGCACACCATCGAGTGGATGAAAGAATGCTGACAGTGACTGAGGCTGGGCGAGCTTCTTCTTTGGCGCTGCGCGGAACCACACCTCGTTGAAGGCCTTGATGGTAAGTGAGTTGAGGAGTCCGCTCGGAGCATTAAAGGGGACCAGTAGCTTTGCGGGCTTAGGGCCTTCGAGTCTCTTCGAGTTGTCACCTTTTTTTGCGTGGTCGCCTCTGGTGAGAATTGCTCGACCCATTGACGAACCCTTCGTCATGCAGTCAACCCACGCAACAGAGTATTTGTATGCATCGTCGCCACTTTGCATGGCGCTCATTACCGCATCAAGGTTTTCGAATCGTTCGGTGTCAACGAGCATCTGACTTGATTCAATCTTCAACATCTGCACGGTGACAGTTGTAATTACTCCAGTGAGCCCCATGCCACCAACCGTGGCCCAGAAGAGTTCAGCATCGTCTTTTGGAGAAATGGTTACTGCGCCCTTGGGGGTAACGAGTCGCATTTCTAGAACATGGTTACCAAATGATCCATCAACGTGGTGGTTCTTTCCGTGCACGTCTGCAGCCACTGCGCCACCGAGTGTGACCTGGCGAGTTCCTGGAGTTACTGGAACAAACCAGCCCTGGGGGATAGAGAAACTTAAGAGTTCATCAATTGATGTTCCTGCACCAACAGTGACGACACCGTCATTGGAGATGACACCGACACCGTCAAGATCACGATTATCAATAACGGTTCCTCCACCAAGTTGTGCGGCGTCACCGTAACTACGACCAAGGCCGCGAGCAATGTACTGCTTGGCGGTACTCATGTCTTTTATGACTTCGAGTTCTGTGGCGGGACTCACTACGTCGCTCACCGAAGGTGAGGTGCGCCCCCACCCGTACAGAGTTTCTTTGCTCATCCGTAGATTCCTATGTACACAAGTGCAATCCAAATGAGTCCGAGCACCTGTACAACACGGTCGTGCAGCACGAGGTCTTCTGGTGACTGGCCGTTTCCTGCTGACGCAGATCGCATGATGAACAGAATCGCAAACACCACTGGGATCACGGTGAGGCGAATTGGAACAATGTTGTGGTGCACTGACGAAAGTCCCGTTGAGGAAGTATCAAAAGCCCAGAGGCAGTAACCAGTTACAACAACTGTTGCGCACATGGTGAGTGCGGAGTGCAGAAACTGCGGCGTGTACTCAGAGAGAACTTTGCGTGTTCCACTTACGCCCACGCTCTGTAGCTCGCTTGAGCGCTTGCCCGTGACGAGAAATAGTGCGCCGAAGGAAATAACGACGAGGAACCACGTTGATACAAAAATGTGTGACGCCACTGCACCGGCGTAGGCGCGAAGAAAGAAGCCACTCGCCACTGCACCGAACTCGAGTACTGGAACTTGCTTTAAGAACAATGAGTATGAGATTGAAATAACGAAATACAGCCCGAGAATCAAGAGCAGACCTTGTGGGTGCCAGATTGCAAATGGAATAGTGAAGGCAATGATTGTGAGAACTAAGGAAGCGGCGTACGCCACTGATTTTGAAAGCTCCCCGGACGCAATTGCGCGGTACTGCTTTTTAGGGTGCAGGCGGTCTTGGTCGATGTCTCGTAGATCATTGAGAATGTAAATGGCTGAAGAGAGCGCGCAGAACGACACAAACGCTGCACCGGTATGGCGAAGCACACCCGCATTGTGAAGCTGCCCGGCGGCGGCGGGGGCAATACCTATAAGGACGTTCTTTACCCACTGGACAGGGCGCATCGCAGAAATTAGGGCGCGGACTTGGCCTCTGGGGGTCTGTGGGTTACGGCTCACCCCACTAACGCTACTAACTGGTAATTACTTAGAGTTTCCACTTGGAAATGACCAGTCTTTAGGCCATCTATGCTGAATGGCGATGGAGCGCACATATCGAGTCGTAGTAGCCAAACCTGGCCTTGATGGCCATGACCGTGGCGCCAAAGTTATAGCTCGCGCGCTTCGTGACGCCGGGTTTGAAGTTGTCTACACCGGACTTCACCAGACACCCGAGCAAATTGTGCAAGCAGTCATTCAAGAAGACGCTGACGCGCTTGGGCTCTCGCTACTTTCTGGTGCTCACCTCGTTCTCGTTCCTCGAATCTTTGACCTCCTAAAGGCCAATGGCCGTGAAGACGTGTTGCTACTTGTTGGTGGCATCATTCCGGAAGACGACATTCCTTCGCTTGAAAAGTTAGGTGTAGCTCGAGTATTTACTCCGGGCTCATCACTTGGAGAGATCGGTACGTGGCTCGAGTCTGCACTCGACGCACGTGAAAAATCGCAGTTGTAGTTCCTCGTTTTATCCCCCAGCAATGAAAGAAAATTAAATGGACCTTTTTGAATATCAAGGCAAGCAGTATTTCTCGCGTTACGGCATTGCAGTATCGCCTGGTGACGTTGCAGACACAGTTGAAGAAGCTGTTGCTGTTGCTGAGCGCATTGGCTACCCAGTTGTTGTTAAGGCGCAGGTAAAAGTTGGTGGCCGTGGAAAAGCTGGTGGAGTAAAGCTCGCTGACAACATTGACGAAGTTCGACTTCACGCTGGAAACATTCTTGGACTCGACATCAAGGGTCACATTGTTCGTCGTATCTGGATTGAACGCTCGAGTGACATCTCGAAGGAGTACTACGCATCGTTCACACTTGACCGCCCTAACAAGACACACCTCGGAATGTTGAGTGCGCAAGGTGGCGTTGAGATTGAAGTTGTTGCAGAAGAGAACCCTGACGCCATTGCGTTCTTGTCCATTGATCCAGTTCGTGGACTCGACATTGAAACGTCACGTCGCTGGGTTGCTGAAGCAAATCTCGATGAAGTTGCTCGCGAACAAGCTGCACAGATTCTTGTGAAGCTCTACGAGTGCTACACCCAAGGTGACTGCGACCTCGCAGAAATCAACCCACTTATTCTCACCCCCGACAACAAAGTTCACGCGCTTGACGCGAAGGTGACTTTGGACGAGAACGCTTCGTACCGTCACCCAGAATGGGAAGAGTACCGCGCCACAGAAACTGAGGACCCTCGCGAAAAGATGGCGAAGGAAAAAGGACTTAACTACATAGGTCTCGACGGTGACGTTGGAATTATTGCTAACGGTGCGGGACTCGCAATGTCAACGCTCGACGTTGTTAACCAGGTAGGAGGCAGTGCCGCAAACTTCCTCGACATTGGTGGTGGAGCTAACGCTGACGTTATGGCTTCAGCACTCGAAGTTATTAACTCTGACCCGAAGGTGAAAGTCATCTTTGTAAACATCTTCGGAGGAATCACCCGTGTCGATGACGTTGCAAACGGTGTTCTAGAAGCACTTAAGCGCGTAAAGATCGATGCACCAATTGTTCTTCGACTCGATGGAACAAACGCAGTTGAGGGACGCTCAATTTTGGCCCCTCACCTCAACAGCAAATTAGTTATGGAACCCACAATGTTGGACGCCGCACGCAGTGCCGTGGCCTTCACAAAATAAGGACTGAAGATGAGTATTTTTGTAGACGAAAACACCAAGGTAATTGTTCAAGGCATCACCGGAGGACAGGGACGCTTTCACGGGCTACGTAACCGTGACTACGGCACCAAGATTGTTGGTGGAGTAACTCCAGGCAAGGGTGGCACTGACGTTGACGGCATTCCTGTTTTCAACACAGTGAAAGAAGCAGTAGCGGCGACTGGTGCAACTGCATCGTTCGTATCAGTTCCACCAAAGTTTGCTGCAGCAGCAATTCTTGAAGCTGCTGAAGGTGGCATCACGTTCATTGTTTGCATCACTGAAGGAATTCCTGCACACGATGAAGCAGTGACCTACAACCGACTCGTTGAAGAGTACCCAGGCGTTCGACTTCTTGGTCCTAACTGCCCAGGCATCATCAGCCCCGGAAAATGCAACATTGGAATTACTTCTGGTGACATTGCGCTTCCTGGTGGACCGGTTGGAATTGTTTCCAGGTCTGGAACACTTACCTACCAAGCACTGCACGAACTCAGCCAGCAAGGCATTGGCCAGACCACATGTGTAGGAATCGGTGGAGACCCAGTTCCTGGAACGAACTTCATTGACTGCCTCGCAGCATTCGAAGCTGACCCTGAAACAAAGGCCGTCATGATGATTGGTGAAATCGGTGGTTCTGAAGAAGAGCGTGCTGCTGAATGGATCAAAGCCAACATGACCAAGCCAGTTGTGTCCTACATTGCGGGTGTTACTGCTCCTCCGGGAAAGAAGATGGGTCACGCTGG
>CAIKVF010000092.1 GCA_903830745.1 uncultured Actinomycetes bacterium
CCAAGCCAATCACGATGACCTTCCGTCTTTTCGGAAACCTATTCTCTGGTGGACTCATGATCGCGGTTATGACCACCTTGCTTCCCATCTACGCCGTTCCATTCGGTGAGATAATTTGGAAGCCTTTTGATCTCGGCATCGGAGTAATCCAGGCATACATCTTTATGTTGCTTGCGGTTCTCTACTTCGGCATGGCAACCAGTCATGAAGAAGAACACGACGATGTCGCAGTAGCAGCCTCACACTAAATCAACCAGGAGGAATAAAAAATGGCAAATACAGACATCGGATCTGCGGTACGCATCGCTGGTGCACTCATCGGTGGCGGTCTCGCCCTCGGTGGCGGTGCTATCGGAGCAGCAATTGGTGACGGTTTGGCCGGTAGCCAGACCATCGCAGCGATTGCCCGTCAACCCGAAATTGAAAACAAAGCACGTCAGTACTTCTTCCTGACAGTGGGACTTGTTGAAGCTATGTACTTCATCAACCTTCTGTTCATGGTTGTATTCGTCTACGTATTCAGCGCACAGTAATTCTCTCGTTGTTGGGCCGTTCGGCCCAACAACGTGGTTCGTCCACTAGCAAAAGAAGGTCTTCATGATCGCCGAGTCAATATTCCTCATCCCCAATGGAACGTTCATTGTTGAACTAGCCGTTGTGGCGGTGATTTTGTTTCTCGTCACGAAGTACATCCTGCCGCCCCTAAACAAGGCCATGGAAAGTCGTCAAGAACAGATTCGTGGCGCACTCGATGCAGCAGACCAGGCTCGCGCCGAAGCTGCCGCTGCGGGTGATGAGCGTGCCAAAGTGCTCGCCGCTGCGCGTGACCAAGCCCGAGAGATCGTGGCTGCAGCACAAGCAACATCTGATTCAGTGAAGGCTGAGTCTGGTGCTCGTGGACAAGCTGAGTACGACCGCATCATCGCAGCAGCGCAGGGTGAAGTCGACACTGCTCGCCAGCGTGCAATTGATGAGGCATCAGCCAAGATTGGTGAAATCGTCTTTGACCTTGTCGCCAAGATTGTCGGACGCGAAGTTGACCAGAACGCTCACCAAGACCTCGTTCGCGAAGCTGTGAGTGCTCTTAACGCCGAGTCAGCGAAGGCCAAGAACTAGTTATGTTGCCAAAGCTCGAAGGATTCACTGCCGCCCTCTTGGGCTCACTCGATGCAAGCGTGCTCGCCACGGTTGTAAGTGACCTCACGTCGGTCGAGCAAACAATTCTTTCGAGAGCTGATCTTCGTGGTGTCCTTACCGACACTTCAATCACCGGCAACATTCGCGGCCAAATTGTTCGTGACCTCCTCACAAACAAGGTGAGCGCTCCAACACTTCGCCTCAGCGTCTTTGCTGCGTCTTCGGTGCCAGCACAAGAAGTCCCTCACGCTTTCAGTGAACTTCTTGCGGTGGCGCTTAGCTACAAAGAAATGGGTGTCTTCACACCAGCAAACCTCGGACTCATGAACGCACGAAAGCGCGTTGGTGGATTCGCAGATGCACTCCTTGAAAACCTCGAAACATCTCAGTTCGCAACTATTGAAGCTGAACTCTTCTCATGGGCTCGCACCATTGAGGGCAACTTGGCACTTCGTCGCGTGCTGCTTGACCGTGACGCACACGTTGCATCTCGCGTTGGCACCGTTGAGCAGTTGCTCGGATCTAAAGTCCACGCCGTAACTCTCAGCCTCAGCCGCTACGTCATTGAGGGCGGACGCCCACGTGACGTTGTTGGAACTCTCGACTATTTAGTTGACTACGTAGCTAAGGCTCGTGACTGGCGCGTGGCACGTGTGTACACCGCTCGTGCACTCGACGCCCAGAGCCAGAGTCAGCTCGTTACATCACTCAGTGCCCTCACCGGCAAGAGTGTTGAATTACAAATCGCTGAAGACGCATCGCTACTTGGTGGTGTTGTCGTTGACGTAGGCGACCTTCACCTAGACGCCACCACTCGTGGCCGTCTTGGTGTACTGCACGACGCCGTGGCGTCGGGACGTTTGTATGAATCTTCTCTATCTGGAAATAACTAGGAAAAGGAAACTGTGATGACTGAGCTCACCATTAGTGCCAATGAAATAACCGAAGCGCTGCGAAAGCACGTCACTGAATTCACACCAGCTGTTGGTGCGGAGCAGGTTGGACGTGTCGTAGAAGTTGGTGACGGTATTGCACGTGTATCGGGTCTACCTTCAGCAATGGTTAACGAGCTGCTTGAGTTCCAAGACGGAACTCTCGGACTCGCAATGAACCTCGACGAAGAGACAATCGGTGCTGTGGTTCTTGGAACCGTTGACGGCATCGAAGAAGAGCAGATTGTTCGCGCCACTGGCCGCATTCTTTCAATGCCAGTAGGTGACGCACTGCTTGGTCGTGTGGTGAACGCACTCGGAGAGCCAATCGACGGCAAGGGACCACTCGTTAACCCTAAGCAGCGTCGTATGGAAATCCAGGCCCCTGGTATTACAGGTCGCCAGCCAGTAGGTGAGCCACTCCAAACTGGTATCAAGGCCATTGACGCCATGACCCCAATTGGTCGTGGCCAGCGCGAACTCATCATTGGTGACCGCAAAACCGGTAAGACCACTGTTGCGATCGACACAATCCTTAACCAAAAGGGACAGGGTGTTAAGTGCATCTACGTTGCAATTGGTCAGAAGAACTCTTCAGTTGCACAGACTGTAAAGACTCTCGAAGACTTCGGCGCACTTGAGTACACCGTTGTTGTTGTGGCTTCTGCTGGTGACCCAGCACCGTTTAAGTTCCTTGCTCCTTACGCTGGTTGCGCAATTGGACAGGAGTGGATGGACACTGGTGAGCACGCACTTGTTGTGTACGACGACCTTTCAAAGCAGGCTGAAGCGTACCGACAGATTTCACTTCTACTTCGCCGCCCACCAGGCCGCGAAGCGTACCCTGGAGACGTTTTCTACCTTCACAGCCGCCTTCTTGAGCGTGCTGCGAAGTTGAGTGACGACCTCGGTGGTGGATCACTTACTGCTCTTCCAATTATTGAAACCAAGGCAGGTGACATTTCTGCCTACATTCCTACCAACGTGATTTCAATCACCGACGGTCAGGTCTTCTTGGAATCAGACTTGTTCTACTCGGGTGTTCGCCCAGCTATCAACGTAGGTAACTCGGTTTCTCGAGTGGGTGGTGCTGCACAGATTAAGGCTATGAAGTCAGTTGCTGGAACACTAAAGATTGACCTTGCTCAGTTCCGTGACCTTGAGTCATTCGCAACATTCGGTTCTGAACTCGACAAGTCTTCACAGCAGCAGCTCGACCGTGGATACCGACTCACTGAACTACTGAAGCAGGGACTTAACGCCCCGGTTCCAGTAGAAGAGCAGTGCATTGTTATTTACGCAGGAACAAAGGGCTGGCTCGACACAATTCCAGTTGCTGACGTTCGTCGTTTCGAATCAGAGCTACTAACAACATTCCGCGCCAAGCACGCTGACATGTTGGCTCAGATCCGTGACAAGGGAACAATGCCTGAGTCAGATGTTCTTGACGCTGCACTTCGTACATTCGTTGACAGCTTCGCAACAAGCAACTAGTTAGAAATTTAGAGAGAAGAGAGGAGGAGCAATGGCCGGTGGACAGGAACGAATTCTGCGTCGACGTATTAAGTCGGTTGCAGCCACACGCAAAATTACAAAGGCAATGGAACTAATTGCTGCTTCTCAGATCGCTAAGAGTCAAGCTCGTATTGCTCAGAACCGTCCGTACCGTAACGGTATGAAGCGCATCATTGTTGAAGCAGCACTTGGTGACCCTGCGGTTGCTAAGAAGATGCTCATTGCTCCAGAGAACGTAAGCCAAGCAGTGGTGCTTGTTATCAGTGGAGACCGTGGTCTTTCTGGTGCGTACAACTCTTCAGTTATGCGCGCCGGTGAGCGACTCGTAAAGCAGCTTCGTAGTGACGGCGCTCAAGTTCGCCTCTTTGTCGTTGGTAAGAAGGCTCCAGGGTTCTTCCGTTTCCGTGGCATGGAAGTTGAACAGAGCTTCGTAGGATTTGCCGACCGACCTGCATTCGTGAACGCTCGCGAAGTTGCTCGTGCGGTGGCTGCTCCATTTACATCTGGTGAAGCACAGCAAGTACACCTCGTATCAACGAAGTTCCTTTCTGCTGGTAGCCAGAGTGTTTCAATCGAACAGCTTCTTCCGCTCTCAATGCCAGAAACTGTTATTGATGACGCTCCTAAGAAACTGAAGGGCTACACCGAGTTCGAACCAGAAGTTGAGCAACTTCTAACGTTCTTGGCCCCTCGTGCAATCGAGAGTGAAATTTTCACCGCACTGCTTGAAGGTGCTGCTTCTTTTCACTCCAGCCAGCAACGTGCCATGGCTGCAGCAACAGACAACGCTGACGAACTTGGTCAGACACTAAGTCGCATTATGAACCGAGCCCGCCAGGACTCGATTACAACCGAAATTATGGAAATCGTGAGTGGTGCCGAAGCGCTCCGCTCGGGAAAGTGAGAAACAAATGACAATGGCTCCTGACAAGACAACACTCGAGACCGGACGCGTAGTTGCGATCGCCGGTCCGGTAGTCGACGTAGAGTTCCCACCGCACTCGTTGCCTGAGATCAACTTCGCCGTTGAGATGGACATCGAGCTCGACGGAGTGACCGTAACGGTTACTGGTGAAGTTGCACAGCAGATTGGTGAAGGCCGCGTTCGTTGCGTGTGTATGAAGCCAACCGAGGGTCTCGTTCGAGGCACCGTCGTGCGCAACACCGGACGTGGAATTTCTGTTCCAGTAGGTGACGCAGTGCTCGGACACGTATTCAACGTGCTCGGACAGCCACTCGACACTGACGACATTGGAAAGATTGAAGACCGCTGGGACATTCACCGCAACCCACCAGCCTTCGACCAGCTCGAGCCACGCGCCACCATGTTCGAAACCGGAATCAAAGTTATTGACCTTCTCGCCCCGTACGTACAGGGTGGAAAGATTGGTCTCTTCGGTGGTGCTGGTGTAGGTAAGACCGTTCTCATCATGGAAATGATTCGTCGAGTTGCTGAGCAGCACGACGGTGTGTCTGTATTCGCCGGAGTAGGCGAGCGCACCCGTGAAGGAACTGACCTTCTTCTTGAAATGCGTGAATCTGGCGTTATTGAAAAAACTGCACTGGTCTACGGCCAGATGGACGAACCACCTGGGGTGCGCCTTCGCGTTGCTCTAGCGGCACTCACCATGGCGGAATACTTCCGTGACGTTAAGAACCAGGACGTGTTGTTGTTCGTTGACAACATCTTCCGTTTCGTTCAGGCCGGATCAGAGGTATCAACCCTTCTTGGTCGTATGCCTTCAGCTGTGGGATACCAGCCAACACTTGCTGACGAAATGGGTGAACTCCAAGAGCGCATTACTTCAACTCGTGGACGTTCAATCACATCGCTACAAGCTGTGTACGTTCCTGCGGACGACTACACCGACCCAGCTCCGTTCACCACGTTCACCCACCTTGACGCCACGACTGAGCTCAGCCGTCAGATTGCTGCCCTGGGTATCTACCCTGCAGTGGACCCACTGACGTCGACTTCAAACATCTTGGCTCCAGAAATTGTGGGTGACCGTCACTACGCAGTTGCTCGTCAGGTGCAGCAGATTCTGCAGCGCTACAAGGAACTCCAGGACATCATTGCAATCCTTGGTCTCGACGAACTTTCTGAAGACGACCGAGTCACAGTTTCACGTGCTCGCAAGATTCAGCGTTTCTTGTCACAGCCAATGTTCGTGTCAAAGATTTTCACAGGTATTGATGGAATCAACGTTCCAGTGCAAGAGACCATTGAGTCATTCGAGCACCTCGTTAAGGGTGACCTTGACCAGTACCCAGAGCAGGCATTCCTTAACGTCGGTGGAGCATCAGACGTTGAGCGCAAGGCCGCGGAGTTGTCAAAGAACTAATGGCAACGTTGAAGGTAGAAATCGTTTCGCCCGAGGCGGCGTTGTGGACTGGTGACGCTACGTCACTCACCGCACGCTCCTCGGACGGAGATTTCACAATCCTGCCTCAGCACACCTCAACAGTTGGTGACGTTGTGCCAGGAGTTGTGTACGTGCAGACCGCTAACGGCGAACTCGCATTTGTTGTTGATGGTGGGTACTTCCAAGTTGGCGCTAGTGATGAAGAGGGCGTAACACTCGCCACTGTTCTCGCTGGCGTTGCGAAGTTAGCAACGAATCGAAACGAAGCACTTGAGCTCGCAGCTAACCAAGCCGCTGAGTTCGCCGCTACTTCTAACTAGATCTACCTAGCGTTTACGTAGTCGAGCAGTTCTTTTTTGTCGTGTTCGAGTTCTTCGAAACGGGCCTTTACGACGTCACCAATTGAAACAACGCCAATGAGTGCACCGTGTTCAACAACGGGTACGTGACGAATTCTTTCGGCGGTCATCATGCCCATTAATTCGTTGACTGACGTTTCTGGCGAGCAACGCGTAACAGGGCTTGACATTAAGTCGTGAATCTTCATCGAGAGCGCATCAGTTCCATGTTCTGCAATGGCTCTCACGGCGTCACGCTCTGAAAATATCCCCACGAGTGGGGCGTCAAGACCAGTCACGATTAGTGCGCCAATTCTTCGCTCTCGAAGAATGTGTAATGCGTCAGAAACCGAACGGTTTTCAGAAATTGTGGCGACGTCGCCACCCTTTGCCTGTAATAAAAACGAGACGTTCATAACGAACCTCCAAGCGGATCAATCTGGTCCTAGGACTGACCATAGAACTATTTGCAGTTGCTAGCCAGCGAAAAGGTCACATTGTGAACAAGTGGACAAGGCCACCATTTAAGGCTTTTAGAAGCCAGCGGTTGTGAATTCCTGGAGTTTGTCGTGACGGTGGAAGGTTTCAATGGTGCGAACCGTTCCCGACTTCGAGCGAACAACGAGTGACTGTGTGGTTGCTCCAAAGTCGTGGAAGCGAACACCACGAAGGATGTCACCATCAGTAATGGCAGTTGCTGAGAAGTAGCAGTTGTCACTAGCTACAAGGTCGTCAGTCATTAAGACCTTCGTGAATGAGTACCCGAGGTCTTCAGCGATCTTCTTTTCTTCGTCGTTACGTGCGTAGAGCACTCCCTGGATTTCTCCACCGAGTCCCTTAAGCGCAGCTGCAGCAATGACACCTTCTGGTGTTCCACCAATGCCGAGCAAGATGTCGACACCAGAGTTTGGCCAACCAGTTGCAATGGCGCCAGCAACGTCACCGTCAGAAATTGAAATCACACGAGCACCGGCTTCACGCACTTCAGCAACGAGGTCGTCGTGGCGAGGGCGGTCAAGGATGACAACACCGAGTTCTTGAACGCTCTTCTTTAGGCGCTTGGAAAGTTCTTTGAGGTTGTCAGTTGGTGATGCATTGATGTCAATGGCGCCACGTCCACGTGGCCCAACGGCAATCTTGTTCATGTAGAACGTAGGACCAGGGTTGAACATGGTTCCTTTTTCAGAAAGTGCAATAACCGAGAGCGCACCATTTCTGCCCATGGCCGTCAGTGTGGTGCCGTCAACTGGGTCAACGGCAACGTCAACTTGTGGAGCTGTGCCGTCACCAATTCGCTCACCGTTATAAAGCATTGGTGCTTCGTCTTTTTCGCCTTCACCAATGACGACAACACCGTCCATTGGAATGCCACCGAGTACGAAACGCATGGCGTCAACTGCTGCGCCGTCGGCGGAGAGTTTGTCGCCACGACCCGCCCAGCGCGCTGCGGCGATGGCCGCTGCTTCGGTGACTCGAATCATTTCAAGGGCAATATTGCGGTCTGGTGTCTGAGGTGGCTGCACATACAGATGGTACTCCGAGCCCCAGATTCCACCTAAACAACGGGTCATTATCTAGGGGTTTTTGCGGCAATACTTGAGGGGTGAGTTCTCTTGTTGTTAAGCCATCTGGCCCCTTATCGGGAGAGGTCCAGGCCTATGGTGCCAAGAACGCCGTTTTGAAGCAAATGGCGGCGTGTCTCTTGGCGAGCGGAGAGCACTGTCTCACTAATGTCCCAGACATCACTGACGTGACCATGATGGTGGAGCTGCTCGTGGCACTTGGTTGCACGGTGAAGCGACCGAACAACCACGAACTCTGCATTGTGGTTCCTGAAGCGAAAGATCTTCACCCAGTAGCGCCGTCTCATCTCTTTGAAGCAATGCGAGCTTCAATTGTTGTACTCGGCCCGCTACTGGCACGATGTGGCGAAGCGAACATGGCGCTTCCTGGCGGCGATGATTTCGGACAACGACCAATCAACTTTCACACCGACGGACTGAGCGCCATGGGTGCTGAGTTCCATAACGACCGCAGTTCAATTCGCGCAACACTTCCACGTGCTCGTCTAAAAGCAACTCGCATCACACTTGAGTATCCGAGTCACACCGCAACTGACAACTTGCTCATGGCGTGTGTGCTTGCAGAGGGCAGATCAGTCATTGACAACGCAGCGCGTGAACCAGAAGTTGAAGACCTAGGTCGCCAGCTCCAAGCAATGGGCGCAAAGATCGAAGGCCTCGGCACCTCGAGGCTCACTATTGACGGGGTTGAAGAACTCAGCCCTGCGCACCACGAAGTCATTCCAGACCGTGTTGTCGCCGCCACTTACCTCGCTTCTGGACTCATTAGCGCAGGAGAAGTTCGCGTCGTTGACGCCAATCCTCGCCACATGGAAATGCTGCTTCGAAAGATTGAAGCCATTGGTGGAATTGTTGACATTTCAGGTGAGGGCATCAGCGTTCGTGGACCGAAGCGACTCAGCGCATGTGACGTTGCGACGTTGCCGTATCCAGGTGTTGCTACTGACTACAAGCCACTCATCACCACCATGCTCAGTGTTGCTGACGGCGTGTCGGTGGTGACTGAAAACCTTTTTGCTGGTCGCTTTCGCTACGTTGATGAACTTGTTCGTCTCGGGGCAACAATTACAACAGAAGGTCACCACGCCATGATTCGCGGTGTTGATCACTTAACTGGCACCACCGTTCGCGCCACCGACATTCGTGCCTGTGCGGCACTCACACTGGCGGGACTTGTTGCTTACGGCGAAACAACAATTGAAGGTCTCGAACACGCTGAACGTGGGTACGATGACTTTGTTGGTCGGCTATCGAGCCTCGGTGCCGTGGTTGAGAGGTATGCATGATTGCGCGTGACCCCGTAGTTTTGGTCGAACAAGCAAGGGCTGGATCACGTACCGCGCTCGCCAGGCTCATTACCTATGTGGAGTCTGGAGGGGCCCAGCATCGCCAAACTGTCTCCTTGGCTTATCAAGCCCCATCTCCTTACGTTGTGGGCATTACAGGCCCTCCTGGGGCCGGAAAATCGACCCTGACGGACCAGCTAATTACGACCGCTCTAGAGCGTGGATCCTTTGACGGAGAGCACCCCTTCAGCCAGGTGGGCATTCTCTGTATTGACCCGAGTTCGCCCTTTACTGGTGGGGCCATATTGGGTGACCGCATCCGCATGCAAGACCACGCCACCAACGAGCACGTCTTCATTCGCTCCATGGCAACACGAGGTCACCTTGGTGGACTCTCACTCGCCGTTCCAGACGCAGTGCGCGTACTTGGTGCTGCAGCGTTCTCACTCGCGCTCGTAGAAACAGTTGGTGTTGGACAAATGGAAGTGGACATTGCATCTGCTGCAGACACGACAATTGTTGTCACGAACCCCGGATGGGGAGACGCAATGCAAGCCAATAAGGCAGGACTCTTAGAAGTTGCTGACATCTTTGTCATCAACAAAGCAGACCGCGCTGGCGTTCGTGAAACCAGGCGTGACCTAGAACAGATGCTTGACCTTGGTGGGATGCACGAATGGCGACCAACAATTCTTGAAACTGTCGCAAGCAATGGCACCGGAGTTGAAGCACTCTTCGAAGCAATTTGTGAACACCGACGTCACATTGAATCTTCCTCACAAAATGCGCACATTGAAAAGCGCACTAAGGCTGAACTCGAGAAGGTTTTAGCGGCGATGCTGCGCGCAAGAGTTTCTGGCATTAGCAACGGATCTCGCTACGAAGAACAAGTTGCTGCCCTAATTGCTGGCACTACAGACCCCTACAAGGCCGCCGAGGCGCTACTCTCAGAAGCATGATTGCTACTTCAGTTGGATACGACATTGTCTTCTTGATTCACCTACTTGCTGGTGTTGCTGTGCTCGCGGTGTTCATCACCATGCACTACTCAGCGCAGAAAGTTGCCCGTGGTGCTGACAGCGCTGTGCAGCAGGCGAAGTTCCCTGGTGGACGTAACTGGGCCGCACGCATTCTTCACATCTTGCCAATTACTGGCATCATCATGAGCATCACTGGATCAGACAAGGTTTCGTTCTCAAAGCCGTGGGTGAGTGCCGGACTTCTTATTTACATTCTTGCTGCAGGTCACCTTGAAGCACGACTGCTGCCTAGTGAGCGTGACATGGCCAAGACCATTAAAGAAAAGGGAATGGCTTCACCAGAGGCTGGTCGCAAATTCATGATCTCAGTTGACACATTGCTCGCACTAGTTGCAGTGGGCTTTGTTGTGATGCTTACTCAGATCTAGAAGAACGAAGCTCTTCCAACCATTCCCGCAGCAACAGTGGCATTGGTTACTTCATCAATTAAAACGAAGCTTCCAGTAACGCGACCTTCTCGGTAGTCATCAACGACAATCGGGTCAGCTGTTTGCAAAGTCGCGAGGCCAATCTGGTTTGTTGTTAGTGAATCTGCGTCTTCAATTTTCAATGTTTCAATGTCGACAACCCCATTGATGGCAGCGATGCGAACTGGCGTCACCTTAGAAGTGTGCTTCAGGCGAAGTCGCTGACCACTTGCGAGTGGCTTATCGCCGAACCAGCAAATCGTTGCGGTGATTTCTTTGCTCACGGTCGGAAGCGGTGCGGTCGCAATCATGTCGCCACGTCCGGCGTCAGTTTCTGCTTCGAGGTCGATGTCAATTGAGAGCCCAACGCCAGCTTCACTCGTTGGACCAGCGGCGTTAGTAATTGCCTTCACGGTTGTCTCAACACCCTGGGGCAGAAGCGTTACTTTGTCGCCAACTTTGATTGTGTGGCCGCACAACATGCCGGCGTATGTTCTGCCGCCTCCGTTTTGGCGAAGCACCCACTGGATAGGAAGACGTGCTCCGTCTTGGGTCCCAGCCCATGCGCCAGCATCACTTGTTTCTAAGGCTTCAATGACGGTCTGGCCGTTGTACCAAGGTGAGTTCGCAGAACGCTCCACCACGTTGTCACCAATAAGTGCTGAAACTGGAATGACCTTTACTGAAGCAATGTCAAGTTCACTTGCGATGGTGTTGATCTGCTCGACAACCTTGTTGTACGCAGACTCGTCCCAGTTAACGGCGTCCATCTTGTTCGCAGCCACAATGATCGACCTAACACCAAGTAGGGCTGCAATGCAGAGGTGGCGACGAGTCTGTTCTTTGAGCCCACTCGCCACGTCAAGCACCACGAGTGCGAGGTCGGCGGTGGATGCACCGGTTGCCATGTTGCGCGTGTACTGCACGTGCCCGGGACAGTCAGCAATAATGAACTTTCGATTAGGGGTAGTTGCGTATCGATACGCAACGTCAATTGTGATGCCCTGTTCGCGCTCTGCGCGCAGTCCGTCGGTGACGAAACTGAGGTCGAGGTCACCAACACCGCGCTTTTCTGAAGCGGCCTGGACAGCGTCTAACTGGTCATCAAAGAGCTGGCGGGTGTCGACGAGCAAACGGCCAATAAGTGTTGATTTTCCGTCATCCACGGAGCCAACGGTGGCGAGGCGAAGGAGGTCTTTCGTTACGGTTTTCATCTAGAAATACCCTTCACGCTTGCGGTCTTCCATGGCTGTTTCACTGAAGCGGTCATCTGCCCTAGTTGCGCCACGTTCTGACACATTGGCGATAGAAATTTCATCAATAATTTTTTCAATGGTGTCAGCATCAGAGTCAACAGCACCCGTGAGATTCGCATCACCTACGGTGCGAAAGCGAACGGTGCGTACTTCGATGTTTTCGTCGCTACTTGGAACAACCCATTCACCAACAGCGAGCCACATGTTGTCTCGCAGCACAACGTGACGTTGGTGTGCAAAGTAAATCGATGGCAGCTCCATGTTTTCGCGGGCAATGTATTCCCACACGTCGAGTTCAGTCCAGTCCGATAACGGGAAGGCGCGAAGGTGTTCTCCAGGGTTGACTTTTCCCTGGTAAAGCTGCCAAAGTTCAGGTCGCTGCGCACGTGGATCCCACTGTCCGAAGGCGTCTCTAAATGACAAGATGCGCTCTTTAGCGCGAGCTTTATCTTCGTCACGACGTGCACCACCGAAGGCGGCATCAAACTTGTTGTCGTTAATCGCATCGAGCAGCGTCACACTTTGCAGACGATTGCGTACCCCCATTGGACCCGGGTCCGCGACCTTGCCTTGATCAATTGAATCTTGAACTTTGGCGACGATGAGACGAGCTCCAGCTTTAGCAGCGGCGGCGTCGCGAAAGTCGAGCACCTCTTTAAAGTTTTGTCCGGTGTCAATGTGCATCACGGGGAAGGGGAGCTGCTGTGGGGCAAATGCTTTTTTAGCGAGGTGCAGCAGAACCGCTGAGTCTTTTCCACCCGAGAACAACAGAACCGGGCGCTCACATTCGGCGGCGACTTCACGCAGAATGAAGATGGCGTGTGACTCGAGGAGATCGAGGTGACTGGCCGACTTCGGTGTCTGCATTGGGGTTGTTGACATAGGCAGGAATAGTCTACCAAATCACTAGGAAATGTCAGGCATTAGGCTATTTTTATGACTATGCCTACTTCTGAGCTACTGCAAGAGCTTGACGACATGGACGCAACGTTCGAGACATCAAGTCCGTTAGAGATCTTGCAGTGGACCTTTAGTCGCTTCGGTGACGACGTGGCAATGGCGTGTTCGTTCGAAGATCTGGCTCTCTTGCACATGGTCACCCAGCTTCGCCCACGCACAGAAATTGTCTTCCTCGACACCTTGGGACACTTTTCGAAGACACTTTCTTTCGTCACTCAGATCGAAAAGGATTGGTCACTCAATCTCACGAGGACATCTCCTGGACCCGACGCCGATGCGTTCGCTTGCGGCACAGACCGGTGCTGTGAGCTTCGAAAAGTTGAGCCGCTGAAGCGCGCGGTCGAGACCAAGCCAGCGTGGATTACCTCTGTAAAGCGCGTCGACGCACCGAGCCGAGCATCTATGAAAACCCTGATGTGGGACGATAAATTCGGACTCGTGAAGGTCAATCCGTTCGCTCTGTGGAGCGACGATGACGTGGCGTATTACATCTCATCGAACAATCTTCCAGAGCACCCACTGTGGGCCGAGGGCTACGCATCGATTGGTTGCGAGAAGATGACCGTGAAGCCTCTCGTCGCGGGTGACCGACGCTCAGGTCGATGGGTCGGTGCCGACAAAGAGGAATGTGGTCTTCACGAGGCATAACATCCACCATATTTAAATCTTTTTACATTACATTTGTATGAATGTTCACGGTGAATGTACAGGGGTAGGTCGGATGCTTCTAATAATAATTGCGCTCTTCTGGGTAGCCATTTTGGCCCCCATCGCTGTCAAGCACTTTCGCGACAGCGGAACCGAAAAGTCAATCAATTCTTTTCATGCTGAGCACGAAGTATTGGCTCGCCAGAACTACGCCGTAGAACCAGTGAACCGTCTAGACCAGGAAGACTCAATTTCCTCAAGAGTTCGTGGACTACTGAATCGTCCTCGTTTGACCGTTGTTCACGCTGACGATTCCATGCGTTCTGACATTCGCCAAGAGTGGAACGAATGGGATGAAAACTTAGATCAAGAGTTCGAATCTCCAGTTCGTAATCGTTACGCATCTGCGTACTCATCAACTCCTCGCGAAGCTTCCTACGATGCTCCTTCTTCGTACGATCGTTACCAAGCTCCACAAACTCGTAACGCAATGCAACTACGTCGCAAGAAAATTTTCACTCGACTTCTTCTAAGTGCAGTTGTATTTAGTGCGCTTGATTTCATGGTTGGCTTCTCACTATTCCAAGACTTCGCAATCCTTTCTTGGCTTGGCGTTGTTGGCTACGTAGCACTGGCGTTTTACGCGATTTCACAGGGATACCTGAGCGAAGAATCACTGCCAATTCGCCTGCCAAAGATGCCTCAGCTACCGCAGTTCCGCCCACTTGCGACTGTCGAAACTCTTTACGATGAAGCACCCCAGCAGTTTGATTCTGAGTTCTACGAGCCAGAAGCTGACGACTGGCGCCATGAAGCACCTCGCCGCGCACACGGTTGATTTAAGCCACTAACGGAAATAAATCAACGTTCGTAGCCTTGGTCTCCTCGTTCTTGTTTTTTTGAACGCTCAAGAACTTGTCGAAGTATCGGAAGCACTGCTCGATCTTTCTCGCGCCCGGCTGCTTCTTTTGAGCGGATTACGTCTGCGAGTGCAGCAACATTGATAGTCACCTTTTCAGTAATTTTCTCTCTCGTTGCTGAGCGGCGCAAATCTTCGTAACCCTTTGTTCCATCGGGCAGCAAGGCTATGTCGATGTGCCCATGCTTAGTCACAAATGTCCAGGTGGTTCCTTGTTCAAATGACTTTTCGTCGAGCGTTATTTCCATAGGCTCTGCCATGTCCACTACACGGAGTTTTGCCTCAAGTTCACGCAACGCGTTAGCAAGTTTTTTGAAGTTTTCCTGAGTACGCGCAGGAGTGACATCAACATCTCGAGTTGCATACGGTGAGCCACGAAGTTCAGCAGCCAGCCCACCAATCACAATGTATTTGACCTTGTGTCGTTCGAGTACTTCTAAAATCTCGTCAGGTCTGTAGGGGACGAAATTAGGCACGTGTGTTTGAATTCAGTTGCTCACGTCGCTCTTGAAATCTGACTCGCTCCATCATTGATTCAAATCTTTCGGATGTACTCAATCGAAGGTTGTCATCAATCAGTGCCGTATTCGAATCATCGAATTTTGAGATGAAGAATGTCAGTTCTAATCCGCAAGCTCGAATAACTTCTCGAACTGTTTCTAGACTTGGAGAAACTTCATCACGTTCCCATCGCGCAATAACTGATTGAGCATTTCCAGTGAGAAGCCCTAATTCAACTTGCGTCATCCCCGCGCGGAGTCGAGCTTCTTTAATTAGGTTTCCGCTGATCATTTCTTCATAATAGTACAAATCTGCTATTTTCATTTAATTCCCTACTTATCTCTGTAGCTACCCAACTGTCGCAAATAGATAGATTTTGCACTGTTGTAGATTGAAATAACCCACAAATTTAGGATTCCATGCCACTAAGCCACTCCTCGACTGGATCTCTCGCCGAAGAGGCGTACGCGTACTTCTATCCCCTAGTGATTATGGAAAAAACTCGTTTGACCCACATGGCGGTCGGTTCTGAAATGGGAAAACTCTTTCACCAAAGAAAGCGATCTACTCATAGAGAGCGCACCGTTGCTCGACCAAATGCGGACACGTTGTTCTCAAGTGTTTGGCTAGATCTGAGCAATGGGCCGGTCATACTTAAAACCCCAGAGTCACTCGGGCGTTATTACATGTATCAAGTGCTCGATGCTTGGTCCGACACAATTTGTGTGGTTGGCTCGCGCACTGTTGGCGAAGGGCCCTCTGCTGTGGCTTTCGTGCCAACTGGCTGGAAGGGTGACTTGCCAGAGGATGTGTTCGCAGTGACTGCACCAACCAGAACACTCTGGATAATTGGCCGTGTGTACGTGGCTGGAGATGATGATCTAAGCGGTGCGCTGACCTTCCAGAAAAATGTTGAGGTCGTTCACATCCAAGGATCAAGTGATGTAGCCACGAGAGAGCAGATTCCTCCTGTCACCATGCCACCGGTTGCCCAGGTGAAAGCATTAACCCCCGAAGAGTTCTTCACTCTTGGCGCGCAACTTTTGGCTCGAGAATCGCCACATGGAACTGATGGCTCACAATTACTTCGTCTCGCGCAACTTGGATTCGTGCCCGGAAGCAAGTTTGATTTTGAGAAGCAAAGTAAGGAAGTGCAAGAAGCCCTGAGAAAGGCGCCAGAAGCTGTTCAGCCTCGACTCAAGAGACCGCGTAGTGACCCATTCGCAATGGTTAACGGTTGGCACATCAATAGAAGCCAAATCGGTGTGTGGGCTAATTCGTATTTTCTTAGAGCGGCCGTTGCGCTCATTGGTCTCGCTGCTAATCCCGTCGAAGACGCGCTCTACCCGAAGCTCGTTAAGGACTCTGATGGAAACCGAATTGAAGGTGCCGCTAACTAC
>CAIKVF010000093.1 GCA_903830745.1 uncultured Actinomycetes bacterium
AACTGTGACAACTTGTCGTCACCATCTTTGTAGCGCTGCCACTCATCAGGATTCTTCGCGATTAATTCGTCAATTGTCGCGCCAACTGAGTCGCTCGACATTTGTTCAAAACCTTTTTCGGCGGCAATCTTCTTCGGGTCTCCCCCGTTTGCCAAAAGCTCGCCAAGCACAACCTTCGATTGTGTCGCAGAAAGCTCACCTTTGCTTTCCATCAGTACCGTCTGAGTGAAGGCATCAGTTGTGAGGTTGCTGAGAGTGTCAATTCCTGCAGCGAGCTCATTGGCGGCACGCGACACTGCGATTGAAATCTCTGCGCCACCATCTGCTGCAGCATTTACAAAATGTTCGAGGTCAAGATCAATAACTACAACAACGGCGTCTTCTTGCGCTTTAGTAGCGCCAGGAATACGTTCAAGTAGTTTCGCTCTACGAGCGGCTGGCATAGGTGGTAACGCTGCGCGAACGCGGTCTTGCCATGGCTGATCTGGAACAAGTTCGGTGAGGTCTGGTTCGCGGAAGTAGCGGTAGTCCTCGGCGTCTTCTTTCACACGAAGCGTTGAAGTTTCGCCGAGTCCTTCATCCCAGTGACGTGTTTCTTGACGAACAGTTCCGCCATCAAGAATGAGTTCGACCTGACGAGCTGCTTCGTAGTCAATAGCGCGCTGAAGAGAACGAAGCGAGTTGAGATTTTTAATTTCACAACGAGTTCCGAGCGGGTCACCGGTCTTTCGAACCGACACGTTGGCATCAAATCTCATTGATCCTTCTTCGAGTCGGCCGTCAGATGCTCCAGTTGCAATCAGAATTCCACGAAGCTCCGAAGCGTACGCACGAGCTTGTTCTGAAGACCTGATGTCAGGACCAGAAACAATTTCTACAAGTGGAACACCACACCGGTTGTAGTCAACAAGTGAACGATCAGCGCCTGCAAGGCGTCCTGATCCACCAAGGTGAGTTGACTTTCCAGTGTCTTCTTCCATGTGAGCGCGCTCAATCGTTACCTGCGAACCGTCAGGCAAGTTGAGGTATCCATTTGAGTTAATCGGAAGGTCGTACTGACTGATTTGATAGTCCTTGGACTGGTCAGGGTAAAAATAGTTCTTTCGGTGAAAGGTGCTCGGAGCAATTGTGCAGTTGAGCGCCATACCAATGCGCATTGCTAGCTCCACTGCGTCCT
Source organism: uncultured Actinomycetes bacterium (assembly GCA_903830745.1). GTDB lineage: Bacteria > Actinomycetota > Acidimicrobiia > Acidimicrobiales > RAAP-2 > RAAP-2. The sequence goes on from CAIKVF010000093.1 coordinate 1,178, forward strand.
TGTTGAGTACAGGAAGTGATCCAGGAAGACCCAAGCAGATTGGGCAGATGTTCGTGTTTGGCTCAGAGCCAAAGTGATTCTCGCAACCACAGAACAACTTTGACTTAGTCAGGAGTTCAGTGTGAACTTCCATTCCTACAACTAGTTCCCATCCTTCAGGTAACGTCATGACCTACCATCCGCAATCTCTAGAACTCGTGCTGCTGCATAGAGTGATGCTTCACTTCTACCTGGTCCAAGCAACTGAACACCGATAGGAAGATTTTCTTCACCTTTTCCAAATGAGACTGACACTGCAGGGTCGCCCGCAAGGTTGGTAGGAATAGTGAACACGTCGTTTAGATACATCTCCATAGGGTCAGACTTAGCGCCGAACTTAAACGCAACACCAGGCGTTGTAGCGCCAATGAGCATGTCAACCTGAGCGTAGGCCTTCTGGAATGCATTGATAGTTAATGTGCGAACCTTTAGAGCCTGACCGTAATAAGCGTCGTAGTAACCAGCGCTAAGTGCATACGTTCCAAGCATGATGCGACGCTTCACTTCAGCGCCAAATCCTGCAGTTCTAGTTGCTTCCATCATTGCAGTTACGTCTTCTCCATCAACACGAAGACCAAATCTCACGCCGTCGAATCGAGCAAGGTTTGAAGAGGCTTCTGCAGGAGCAATGAGGTAATACGCACTGAGGCCAAGTCGAAGTTCTGGAATTGAGAGTTCAACAATTTGCGCGCCAGCTTCTTTAAGTGCTGCAACTGCACCCATCACTGCGTTGATGACACTTTCGTCAGCTCCTTCGTAGAGCTCTTTCACGAGACCAATGCGCTTTCCCGCTACCCCATCATTCACATGGCTCACGAGCGAAGGTGATGGCTCTGGAAGAGACGTTGAGTCAAGCGGGTCGTGGCCTGCGATTGCTTCAAGAAGTACTGCAGAGTCCATGACCGTCTTAGAGAATGGACCAATCTGGTCGAGTGAGCTCGCGAACGCAATTAGTCCGTAGCGAGAGACAAGGCCGTACGTTGGTTTCATTCCAACGATGCCGCAGAATGCAGCCGGCTGACGGATAGATCCACCAGTGTCAGAGCCAAGAGAGATTGATGTCATGTCACCAGCAACAGCTGCTGCAGATCCACCACTTGAACCACCTGGGACTCGTGATGGGTCTAGTGGGTTGCGCGTAGGCCCAAATGCAGAGTTCTCCGTTGATGATCCCATGGCGAACTCATCAAGGTTCGTTTTACCAACTGGAACAGCGCCTGCTGCTACTAAGCGGTCAATAACAGTCGCGTTATATGGTGGCTTCCAGCCTTCGAGAATTTTTGATGAACACGTTGTAGGAATGCCCGTCTGACAAAGGTTGTCTTTAATGGCGATTGGTACTCCCGCCAGTGGACCAACATTTTCACCGGCCGCTACTCGAGCGTCAATAGCCTGCGCAATTTTGCGGGCGCCTTCTTTGTCAAGGTGTAGAAAAACGTTTAATTCAGCATTACGTGCTTCAATAGCAACATACGCAGCATCCAACTGCGCAACTGCGGTCGTTGCGCCAGTCTGAACATCATTAGCAATTTCAACGGCAGTCTTCACGGTGCTTCTCCGAGAATACGAGGAACTGCGAACCGACCGTCTTGTGCGTCTGGAGCTTCAGCAAGCACTGCGTCTCGGTCAAGACTCTTCCAAATCACGTCTTCTCTGGTCACGTTCGTTAGCCCGAAAGGATTCGAGGTTGGCTCTAATGCACTTAGGTCGAGCGAGTTCATGTCGTTGGCATGCTCCAAAACGCCACTGAGTTGCCCAGTAAACGTTGTGAGTTCTTCTTCAGTTAGTCGAAGTCGAGCGAGCTTTGCTACTTTCGCGACGTCGTCACGACTTAAGGGTGAGCTCACGCAAAAACCTTCTTAAGAAACTCAAGTGTCTTTGATTCAATCAGGTCTTTGTCAACGTCCATAGTTGCAACGTGTGAAGAATTTTCCATCCAGATGCGCTCGATGCTCCCGCCGTAGTTGGCAACTAGGGCATCACCATTAGCAACTGGCAATGTGTAATCTTCGCGACTCGAGAAAAGAAGGGCAGGGACTTTGATTTTTGAAACATCAAGCGCAGTTGGAATGAGTTCTGAGATTTCCACAAAACCCTTGATGTTGGTTTCTGCGTATCCGAACTCAATTCCATTTGGCACGCGTGGGTCAGTGACCATGCTCTCCATAGTCAATACTCCGCCGTCAACGGCACCCTTTGCGAGCTCAATTAGAGAAGCGTCGTGAGGAATGATCCATGGGTTTACAAACACAACTGCTTTTACATCGGGATTGCGCTGTGCCAAGTAGGCCGTCATGAATCCACCAAAGGAGAGGCCAAAGATGATTACCTCGTCACAACGTGACTTCAAATCGTTGAGGGCGTCTGTGTAAGTTTTTTCCCAGTCGCTAAAGCCGTAGTTGAGCATGTCTTCAATTGAAGTTCCGTGTCCAGGTAGACGCGGGCACTCAACGGTGAAACCTGCGCCGGCGCACATCTTGGCGACTGACATAACTGATTCAGGAGATCCACCATAACCGTGAAGTACTAGAACTCCTTGGCGAGATCCTTGGGCTGAAAATGACTCACATCCGGGGTGAATTTGCGTGCTCATAGGTATAAAGACTACCCGGCAACCAGCTACTTCAGTTTGGGCTTATCTCTTGGGACGTCACTAATAAACAACGCTGCAATGAGTCCAAAGCCCCCGACAATTGCACCAATTAGGAACGGCAAATGAAACGTCGCCAACAGAGATGGTCCCGGGCTCGCGCCAGTTAAGTGGCGACTATGGACGAGGCCCTGCTGCACAGTTTCGAGAACTTCAATACCAGCGACTTCTCCCACTTGGACGGCCAACATTTGTGCCGCACTCATGACGCCGAATTCAGACTGCTTTACTTCGTTTGCCATGACTGCAGAACTTGAAGGCATGGCAGTACCCATTCCGAGTCCCGACAACGCAAGCGCAATTGCAATTACCCACGCGCTGGTAGATGGGTGAAGGAACGAGAACATCGTGAGTGACAGCGTTAGAAAGAACGCACCACCCACCGCACTTCTACGTTCACCAATCTTTATTGCAACGTATCCGGCGATTGGTGAACAAATTGCGAATGTAATTGGTCTTGCAATTGAGAGTCCTCCAACTTGTGGGACCGAATATCCGTAGCCCTGTTCCATCAGCAGCGGAAAGAGAAAGAATGCGCCGAAGTACGCGAAGTTGCAGCACGCACGAATCACAATTGGGAAGGCAAAATTTCTCCGCTTGAAATACTTCGCAGGGATGAGCGGGTGCGGAGCATGATTAAGTCGGTAGACAAAAAACACCATGAGAATGGTTGCAATAATAAATCCGCTAATCGTTAGCGAAGATGTCCAGCCCTTAATCGGTCCAAGCGACAGCCCAAGCATGAGTGCGGTGATTGAAAAAGATAGAGACCAAGATCCCAACCAGTCAGTTTCTTTAAATTCTTTTCGTGCCTTTGCCTTTTGCTCAAGCGTCTCTGGAGCATCACCACGCTGCTTTGGTAGAACAAAAGTAACTACACAAAATGCGGCTGCAATCAAAATGAGTTGGAACCAGAAAAGTGAGCGCCATCCGAATGCAGCGATGATCGGACTTCCAAGAGAGACTCCAATCACAGGCCCACCAGCTCCAATGAGCGACCACCATCCGAGTGCCTTCACTCTTTCATCTGGTCGAAAGACTCTGTTAATGAGCGCACCTGATGCAGTGCCAGTTGCGGCTCCTTGGATTCCATCGAGCGTTCGAGCGAGCAACAACATGTCAACATTGTGAGAAAGTGCCGTCAAAATTGCAGAGACCATTGCACCAATTAGTCCAAATAGGTAGAGGCGACGGTGCCCGAAGATGTCGCCAGTCTTTCCAAAGAGAGGCGCTGCAAGTCCATACGCAAGTAGCGGGCCAATCATGGTCCACGAAAGTACGCTGATGCTGG
>CAIKVF010000094.1 GCA_903830745.1 uncultured Actinomycetes bacterium
GCATTTCTTAGAAGGGCAGGCGACTTGTGGTCGCTTCGTTGGTTCACGCCAAGCGTGGAAGTAGATCTCTGTGGTCACGCGACACTCGCGACACTGCACGTGTTACTCAATGAACTCGGCGTTCCTGGGGGAGAGTTTTATTTCCAAACTCGCTCCGGAGTTCTTTCTGGTCGCAGACTACGTGAAGGGCTACTCGGCATTGACCTTCCTCGCACGTACATTGAGCCAGTTGATCCCAAAGTGCTTGGTGGTGCACTCGGCCCAGTGAGTGAAGCCTTTCAAGCTGGCGCATCGAGTCTCGTTGCAATTGTGCAGGACTACGAGACGCTCTGCAGTCTCGATGTTGATCCAATGAGCCTGTTTGTTATTCCGGCGTCGCTAATCATTGCTGCCTGCGTTGGCGGACCTGACGCAGATGTTTCAGTACGCGTCTTTGCTCCACGACTCGGACTCGCAGAAGATCCAGTAACCGGAAGCGCAATGTGTGCAATTGCTCCATGGTGGGTTGACAAAACTGGTTCACCAACACTCACAGTTCGTCAAGCTTCTGCTCGAGGCGGGCTCATGTACTCGCGTCTATTTGAAAAGAATGTTGAAGTGGCGGGAATGACCCGAACATTCTTCGGCGGTGAGTTACGTCAATGAGCGATAAGACGCTAGGACCGGGAGAACATACCCGAGTTGTCCGTTTGCCCAAGAAAGCGAATTACGACGAAAAAGTAATTCACACAATTCTTGATGAAGCACGCATGTGCCACGTTGCTGGAGTCGTTGGCGGAAAGGCCATGGCACTTCCAACCCTTCATGCTCGAAAAGGATCAACGCTATATCTCCACGGCAGTCAGTCGAACGCAATTATGAAGTCAGTTCTTCTTTCCGGTGAGGCATTCGTCACCGTGACGCACTATGACGGCCTGCGACTGGCACGAAGTGGCTTTGAGTCCTCAATTGCGTACCGCTCAGTAGTGGTCTTCGGTCCTGTTTCAGAAGTCACTGACCTGGAAGAGAAGCGCGAGTGTCTTGACATGTTTGTTGACGCAATCCTTCCGGGCAGAGCTGGTGAAGTGCGACCAATGAATGAGCGCGAACTGAATCTCACCTTTATCTTGGCGGTTGAAATAAACGAGGCTTCAGCAAAAATATCTGCTGGTCCTACTGACGATTTTGAGTACGACATTGACCTACCAATCTGGGCTGGAGTAGTTCCTTCGAAGCTGGTCTTCACCGATCCAGTGCCAAACACTGATGGCGCAATGGCTACATGTGAAATTGAAGTACCGCCGTCTGTTCGACGCTTACTTGAAGGGCAGTAATGACTACAGCTGAAGAATTACGCTCAAAAATCCTGTTGATTGATCCCGTTGACGACAGGGAGAAGAGTTCAATTGCCCAGACATTAGAGCGCCTTACCTGGGATGGAGATCTTTTCGATGAAGAGGCGAATGATCATCACATCACCGCCTCCTCATTTGTTGTTTCCGAGCGTGGGGTTATTTTGCATCTACACCGCAAGCTTCAAATCTGGGTTCAACCCGGTGGACACGTTGACGCTGGAGAAAGCACACTGCAAGCCGCACTTCGCGAGACCCACGAAGAAACTGGGCTTGTAACGCGCCACTGTGAACCACCTAACTTGTTTCACGTTGATGTCCACCCAGGGCCGCGTGGCCACACGCACTACGACCTTCGATACGTGCTCCTCAGCGCTCCTGATGATCCAACCCCGCCAGAAGGTGAAAGCCAAGAGGTCTACTGGTTTGACTTCGATGCAGCACAGCAGCGCTGTGAGCCAGCATTAGCCCCAGCACTGGGCAAACTGGGCCACTGGTATGGCTTAGAACGTGCCAAACTAACTACGTGAGCGACACAACAACACTTCGAGCTCTCATGGAAGCAGATCGCTGGGTTGAGCGCGTCATTGCGCAGCGCAATCACTTACCCGAAATGGCTGAGCTTGCGCTCTTGGAAGAAGAGCTGCGCTCACTGGTCGCTTCACTGAAGCAAGCACAAGTCGA
>CAIKVF010000095.1 GCA_903830745.1 uncultured Actinomycetes bacterium
CGTTGCAGTTTCAATGCGCATCATGACTCGTATGGGACGCGGTGCCCTTGAGGTACTTGGCGACACTGGCGAATTTGTTCCTTGCTTGCACTCAGTTGGTTCACCTCTTGAAGCCGGACAAAAAGATGTCAAGTGGCCTTGCAATGCAGATAACAAATACATTGTTCACTTCCCAGATACACACGAGATCATGTCGTATGGATCTGGATACGGTGGAAACGCCCTTCTAGGAAAGAAGTGCTTCGCCCTTCGAATTGCATCAGTGCTTGGTCGCAACGATGGATGGCTCGCAGAGCACATGCTCATCTTGAAGCTCACAAGTCCAAAGGGTGAGTCACGCTACGTTGCTGCAGCGTTCCCGAGCGCTTGTGGAAAGACAAACCTTGCGATGCTTGTTCCAACTCTTCCTGAATGGAAAGTTGAAACAATCGGTGACGACATTTGCTGGATGAAGCCTGGTCCTGATGGCCGCCTCTACGCCATTAACCCTGAGGCTGGATTCTTTGGTGTGGCTCCTGGAACAAACATGGAGACCAACCCGAACGCAATGTACTCAGTTGAAGCAAACACCATCTTCACCAACACAGCAATCACTGCTGACGGCGACGTTTGGTGGGAGGGCATGGGAGAACCACCAGCCGGGCTTACTGACTGGAAGGGACAGGCCTGGTCGAAGGATCTAGGAACTCCTGCTGCGCACCCGAACTCACGTTTCACTGCTCCAGCGGGACAGGACCCAGCCATTGCACCTGAATGGGAAGACCCAGCTGGTGTTCCAATTGACGCAATCCTCTTTGGTGGACGTCGTGCCAGTGTTATCCCACTCGTGTTCCAATCACGCAGCTGGGACCACGGAGTATTCCTCGGTTCAATCATGTCTTCAGAGACAACTGCAGCAGCTACTGGTGCAGTTGGAAACCTTCGTCGTGACCCATTTGCGATGTTGCCATTCTGTGGTTACAACATGGCTGACTACTTCGCTCACTGGCTGACGTTCTCTGACAAGTACGACGAATCCAAGCTTCCAAAGATCTTCTACGTGAACTGGTTCCGTAAGGGTGACGATGGTCGCTGGCTCTGGCCAGGATTCGGAGAAAACAGTCGAGTTCTCGAATGGGTATTTGAGCGCGTTGGTGGACGCGGTGACGCAGTTGAGACTTCAATTGGTTACCTGCCTACCAAGGACGCAATCAATACTTCTGGACTCAACGTCAACGCTAAGGACATGGAAGAACTTCTCGCAGTGAATAACGATGAGTGGCGCGCTGAAGTGCCAAGCATTCGTGAGCACTACGCCAGCTTCGCTGGTCGAGTTCCACAGCGTCTTGTAGACCAGGTAAACGACCTCGAGGCGAGACTTAAGTAACTAGTCAGCAGTTTCTGCGTCAGCAACAATTAGTCGCGGACCAGAAGGCCAGTCAAAGTAACGCCACGTCCAGTTGATCATCACGCGTAGACGGTTACGGAATCCAACCAAGTACCAGAGGTGAAGTCCTAACCACGCCAACCATCCGGCCGTGCCCTTAATGACCTGACCCGTTGGCAACTTCGCCACCGCAGCGTGACGACCAATTGTTGCCATGATCCCCTTGTCGTGATACTTAAAGGGCTTAGTTGGATGTGCATTAATGACATTCAGAATCTGCTTAGCAACATGACGACCAGACTGAATCGCCACTGGAGCTAATTGTGCGAGGTACGTAGTGTCAGTTTGATGAATCGCAGCGGAGTCACCAATTGCCCAAACGCAGTTGCTGTCAGCCAAGCGAAGATCACTGCCAACGCGAAGTCGTCCACTTGGACCACGGCTTTCTTGCACCGCACTCGCGAGTGTTCCGTTGGCAGTTACTCCAGCGGCCCAAATGACACCAGCTACTTCGAGCTCTTCACCATCATCGAATCGAATGGAGTCTTTCTGAACTTCAACAACTGAACGACCAAACTGGATTTCAATGCCCATTTCGGTGAGCTTCTTTACGGTGTACGTACTCACTTTTTCTGGGAAAGCTGTGAGCAGTCGTGGCGCCATGTCTACGAGGAGAACTCGAATGTTCGCAGGATCAATTCGAAGTCCGTCTCTGCGAACCACAATTCGAATCAGTTCAGCAATCGCCCCTGATGTTTCAACACCAGTGGGGCCACCACCAACGACAACGAATGTCCGAGTAACTGGCTTTCCTTCTTCGGCTTCAACGTCAGCAGACTCGAGAGTCATTAGAAGTGTGTTTCTGAGTTTTCTTGAGTCAGATAGTGAGTAGAGAGGCATGGCGAATTTTGATGCACCCGGGATTCCAAAATACGCAGCCGTTGCACCTGTTGCAATAACGAGGTGATCGAATCCAATTACAGCGCCATCGTTTAGGCGAACGTGTTTTGCCTCATGGTCGACTTCCATAATCTGGCCGTGACGAAATCCGATGTTCTTTTCTTTTCCAAAGATTGTTCTAATTGGGTACGCAACCTCAGCGGGCTCGAGAGCGGCTGTCGCTACCTGATAGAGCAGTGGCAAGAAAGTGTGAAAGTTGTGTTGATCAATAATCGTGACCTTCACGTCTTTGCCAATGAAGCCTCGTGCGGCAGCAATCCCAGCGAAACCTCCACCAGCGATCACAACGTGAGGTAGGTGAGAATAGTCAGGAAAGACCATTGCGGAGTTAGTTGACGTCGACATGTTCACTAAATTCTAATGGTGCTTAGAAGAAATTGTTCATCGTCGAGCAAAACGTCGACCTATGCCGTAGATAAGTCCCGACGCGAGCATCAAAATTGAAAGTAAGCGGTCTCCAATTTGAAAGTTCATCGTAATAGCGACTGGAATTAACGCTCCGATCACCCAGAGGAGTTGTTGGCGAACAGCAAAACGTGCGAACGTTCTCCCCTGCGCCCCTGCTGGAACATTGCGCTGAGTGATGGCGTCGAAACTTGGCTGCGTAACTGATGCACAGAGACCGAGCCATCCTGCGAGCAAGACCTGTGCCAGTAACTGGGGATGCGACGAAGCAACTCCAGCGCCAATGCCCGTCAGCAGCAAAGACCATGTGAGCAGTGTTGATTCCCTTAGCGAATTTCGAACTCGTGTCACAATCGCGAGACCGAGAAGTGCTCCAACTCCACTGAGCGCTAAGGCGAACGCAAACCATGTGAGACCTGCGTGTTCACGCCTAAGACCGAAGGCCAGCATGAACGTTGTAAATCCCACGCTGAAACGCATTAGCGCCGAAGCCGTCAGGCCCCACGACACCTCGACGTCACCCGTGGGGTTAAGAGTATTTAGGTCTCGTTCTTCTTGCGTGAGTGAAACCACTTGATCACGAATAATTTTTGCCGGACGTTGCAGTCGCAGGCTCGCAACGGTAGCCATAGCGAACACAATTGACGCCGCAATCAAAACACTCGATGCGCCAATGCCCTTTAAGAGAGCTGCGCCAATAGAGCCAGCGAGTAGTCCAGCAAACGTTCCAAGCAGTGTTAACTGCGCATTGAATCCAGAGAACCCCTGCTCTTCAACTTCGTCTTGCGTTGGCCAACCCGATTCGCCAACATTGGATGCATGCTCGCGGAACTGGTCGGTGCGAGCCATCTCAGGAACAAGTGCACCACGAGTAACCACGTACAGCTTTGAAGAAATGAGTACCAAGAACGCTTCTGGAAATAGCCACAGCGAGTTGAGGTGCGTCGCCATTGACCAGCACAACAACACGCGTAGCCCAGCAGACATCGCCACCAAAATTCTTCGGCCATTTGCTGAGCGGTCTATGAGTGGCCCGAGAATTGGAGACACAATTGCAAAGGGCGCAATCGTGATGAGCAGATACGCCAGAACTTTGCTCTTGGCTTCGGTGGGTGAAACTGAGAAGAAGAGTGACCCGGCGAGCGAAACAGTAACGAGCGTGTCTCCTGCCATCATGATGACGTGGACC
>CAIKVF010000096.1 GCA_903830745.1 uncultured Actinomycetes bacterium
CGCTTGGGGAATTTCTCGAATGTGTTTAAGCGCAGCTCGTGTGGTTTCATGTTTTTTCTGAGTCACACCATCAGAAGAAAGATTTGCTGTGAGATAAGGGTCTGGCTTTAAGAAAAAGTAGATCACGGCCGTCGCTAGAGCCAGACTTATTCCAACTATGAAGTATGGGCCCACCAGTCTTGGGAGGTGGAAATAGTGCGCAATATCTCCCGACGGCTGCATAAGGTTTGGCCCAGTGACTGCACCAACAGTTGAACCCCACACGACGAAGGAAAGATTTCGAGATCTATTCTCAGCGGTCGCTAAGTCAATAGCTGCGAATCGTGCCTGGTACCCAGATGCAGAAGCTGCACCAATAAAAAATGAACCCGCGAGCATAAGAAAAAGAACTTTATGAATACCGCCAAGAACAGCTAGTGCTGCGCCTAATCCCCCAATGGAATAACCACTAATTAGAGAAAACCTGCGGCCACCTTTTTGAGTCAACCTCGCAAGTGGCAGCGCCATCATTGCAGCACCAAGAACTGTTGTTGTTTGTGCGAGACCAGCAAGTGATTCCGACTTTGAAATTGATGCAATAAGTAATGATCCTGCGGCAACGGTCCCAGATGTTCCAATACCATTCAGAATCTGGGCTGCACTCAGAGTTCGAATAACTCTCTTCTGTTGTGCAGTATTTTCCAATTACTTCAGGCTGAGTCGATAGACATTGGTTTCGCGTTGCTCGAAACCCAACTTCACGTACATCGCGTTCGCCACTTCTCTTGAAGGGCGACTCGTTAGATCAATAGAACGTGCACCACGTTTCTTTGATTCTGCAACAGCAGCTTCAGTTAATGCTGCACCTGCGCCAAGACCACGAGCCCCTTCATCAACAACAACGTCTTCAATCCATGCTCTAAGGCCCGATGGGATTGGAAAGACGACGAGGGTCAGAGTCCCAACAATCGCTCCATCATTTTTTGCAACAAAAACAGAAACGGCTGGATTAGCAATGAGTGCTTCAACATCACCAATTGTCAGTGGCGCTGCGCTTGAAGACAGTTGTGGAACTAAATTGTTAAGTCCATTAAGTAGTTCTTCAGTGGCACTTGATGCAATATCAATTGAGAGGCTCATTCTTCATTCCTCCACACTGGAACTCGAAGCTCGTCGTAGTACACATCACGTTTCTCGCCTTCAATTGCTGAGAACACATGATCAACCCAGCGCTCTGCACCAATAAGTGGTGATGGAAGGTTGTCTCTTGTGAACCAACCAGCGTCAGTGCATTCAAGCTCATGAATGTTCATTGAACCACCGGTGAGTTTGCAGAGAAACAGCATTGAATACAGTGGGACTCGTGATGCGCCAAGTCGCATACCATCAAGAATTCCAATGAGACGAATTGGTTCAACCTCGTAACCAGTCTCTTCTTGAACTTCTTTCACCACAACTTCAGGTGCAGAGTATCCAACGTCGCACCACCCAGTCGGATACAACCAGAATCCAGAGTCAGCACGCTGAATAAGAAGCAGTTCGCCTTTTTCGTTTGACACAGCAGCGCCTACAGAAACTTTTGGCGTTACGTATCCAGGGATCCCCTTACCAATTTGTTTCATCCACTCAACAACATGTCCCTGCGCGTCGAGAACATCATGCGTTCCGTGGTCGGCTGCAGCTTTTATGTCGCCAGCGATGTTCAGAATCTCTTCGTAACGTTCGCGTTCGTATTGACTTTCGGTGAAGCCCATCCCGGTGCGAGCAAGTCCCGCAAGAGACTCTGCCCAACGCCGAAGCGTCTTTTCAGATACTGGATCACTCACGCTTTGACGCTACCAACGATGTCTAGGCCAGTGTGGCGTCTAGAACTTCATCCACAGAACCAACGAGTCCGGTATAGAAAGCACCGAATTCCGCATAGAGCGTCGACGCTTCGTCGAACCTCATTGTGTAGACGCAGTCCTTGAGGTCATCAACGTGGACACCAAAGAGTGTTACTCCCCACTCCCAGTCGTCTAGACCAGTGGATCCGGTAACAACC
>CAIKVF010000097.1 GCA_903830745.1 uncultured Actinomycetes bacterium
CTGGCGGACAAGCTGGCGTTGAAAACGTGCTTGACGTTATCCGAGGCGGCATTGACTCGACACTGCTCGGACTCGGTAAGTCGAACATCAATGAACTTTCGCGCGACGACGTTGTAGCGCCTGAAGGATTCTTTAGGAAGCTTGGCTCATGAGCCGCGTGGCGATAGTTACCGGTGCCGCTCGCGGTATTGGTGCCGCCACAGTTGACGCACTTGTAAACAGCGGTTACCGCGTTGTCGCAGTTGATCGGTGCCGTGACATACCTGAAATCTCTTACCCACTCGCAACGCCTGCAGATCTCGACGCAGTCGTCAACCGTCACGGTGACGCAGTGCTCGGACTTGTGGGTGACGTTAGAAGCGCCACCGACATGCAACTCGCAGTTGAAACTGCTGTGCGACACTTTGGTCGCCTCGACGTAGTTGTTGCTTGTGCCGGTGTTATGGGTGGCGGTGGCCCGTTCTGGACAGTGAGCGATGAACAGTGGGACGCCGTTGTTTCTGTCAACGTTCTTGGTGTGAGGCGTCTGATTGAAGCTGCTGCTCCAACACTTATTGCTAATGGACCTGAAGCCAATAGTCGCATCGTGGCGATTGCTTCTTCAGCTGGAAGCACGGGGCTCTATAACCTGGCTGCCTATACCGCTTCAAAGCACGCGGTTGTTGGACTTATTCGAAGCGCGGCTATGGACTTAGCCGAGCACGGTGTCACTGCAAATGCAGTGAGTCCAGGTTCAACTCGCACCGACATCTTGGAAGCTTCAGCAAAGGTCTACGGCCTGAAGAGTGTTGAAGAATTCGCACAACAACAGCCCGTTGGACGTTTGTTAGAGCCAAATGAAATTGCTGAAGTTATTTTGTGGCTCTGCTCACCAGAGTCATCTTCAGTCACCGGAGCCGACATTGCGGCTGATGGTGGGATGACGATTTAATTCAAGCCGTGTCTGCTTAACTAGTTACACCAGCATATTTAGGAGAAAACTATGTGTCAGCGAACTACTTGTGGAAATTGCAATAAGCCAACCTGGAAAGGTTGCGGCGAACACATCGAGCAAGCTCTCGAAGGTGTCCCTATGAATGAGCGTTGCACCTGTTCACGTGAGGTAGCCAAAGTCAAAAAAGGTGGCATCCTCGCTCGTTTCAGAAAGAGCTAATCCTCCCCACATTCGTGGGATAAGGTCAAGGAGCCTCGTGGCAGCGAAGTAGGTGAAATTCCTACGCTGTCCCGCAACTGTAAGTGGCCTTCGTGAGAAGCCCATAAAGCCAGGTCGCCTACCGCGAGGAGATGTGAAGACAGCTCTCGAGGTAAGGAGCGGTCGTTCGGATATTTCTCCGTCGTCCACCTGACTCGACGAACATAAGGAGATATCCATGAAACATTTCCCACGGTTCGTCGCGGCACTACTAGTTAGTGCATTGACGTTTCCCCTAGCAAGCATCACAACAGCTGGAGCAGTGACGCAGTCACCATCGTGCATTGTGTCGCTTTCACCAACTGCAACAGCCTCGCTGTACGAAATTGGTGCAGGATCGCAAGTTGGTGCCGTTGATCAAGACTCAACGTACCCAGCCGCTGCAGCGGTGCTCGCAACAAAAAGCAAGATCAATCCTCTCAGTCCTAGTGCTGAGGGCATTGCAACTATTTGTGCTGGAAATACCAAGCCATCGCTAGTTGTAATTTCCTACAATGCCAACAACATTGAGCAAAAGCTCACAGCGCTCGGCGTCAAGGTAGTGACTCAGTTAGCACCGACGTCATTGTCTGGTGCACTTGCGCAAATTAAGCAGCTTGGTTCTCTGACTGGTCACGTGTCGCAGGCCTCAAAGCTCACTGCATCAATGACGAAGGCTATTAACGCTGATGTTGCTTCTATTGCAAAGCACCCAACTAAGAAGTTGACGGTGTTCTACGAAATTGGAACCAAGCCGTACTACTCACTTACGAGTGCAACATTTATTGGCTCGATCTTGAAGTCACTTGGACTTGTGAACATTGCCGATGCGGTTGCAACGTCAGCTGACGCTGGGTACCCATCGCTAACACCCGAATACGTACTGAGTTCAAACCCGAAGATGATCATCACCGCTGATGCGCAGTCAGCATCGGACGTGAGTGCACGATCTGGTTTCGAAAATCTAAGTGCAGTGAAGGCCAAAACCATTGTTGTGCTTAACCCAAACTTGGCTTCTGAGTGGGGTTCACAGTTACCGCAACTTGTTCACGCCATCACTACAGCGGTTAAAGCTGCACTCGCAAACAACACCCTCTGGAAGTAGTTAGGCCTTGACACCAAGCCCACAGACCACTCGCCGCGTGGCGGTAGTTAGCATCGTGACATTCATTTGTCTGCTGCTCGCGGTGTTCTGTGGGCTTGTTGTTGGACCAACGTCAATTGGCACCTCGAGAATCTTCGGGTCACTGTTTGCTCATCTTGGAATTGGTCACAGCACTTTAGACACGATGCAGACAACAATTGTCTGGCAACTTCGTGCTCCTAGGTTGGTGCTCGGACTTCTTGCCGGTGCGATGCTCGCAGTTGCGGGTGGAACGTACCAAGGAGTCTTTCGTAATCCACTCGCGGATCCGTATTTGCTTGGCGTCGCTGCTGGAGCCGGGCTTGGGGCAACGTTCGCCATTATGGACGTAGGTCATGCAATCAGCACCCCAACTTGGACACCGCTCATTGCATTTGCTGGTGCAATGCTCGCGGTTGGATGCACCTGGCTCATTGGTGGAAGGGGAATGTCCTCTAACGCCAGCACTCTGGTGCTGGCGGGAGTTGCGGTTGCAGCTCTGCTCACCAGTGCTCAGACCTTCTTGCAACAACAGGCTTCGGCGAATTCAATCGCCCGGGTATACATCTGGCTGCTTGGATCACTCGCGAGTGCGAGCTGGAGCTCAGTGAATCTTGCTCTTCCATACGTACTCGTCTGCATAACAATTTGTGTCCTCTGTGGGCAGGCACTTGACGTCATGAGTGTGGGTGAAGATGAAGCACGATCGCTCGGACTTCCGGTTCGACGCGTGCGCACACTGGTGATTGTTGCCTCTTCACTCGGGACTGCTGCAATTGTTTCAGTTGTAGGGCTCATTGGCTTCGTCGGAATTATTGTTCCGCACATTGTTCGTCTCGTCGTTGGTACTTCGTACCGACGCATCCTTCCAATTTCTGTTGTCGTGGGTGCTGCGTTCTTGGTTTTTGCTGACACAATTGCGCGCACCGCAGTATCGCCGTCAGAACTTCCACTCGGAGTAATTACCGCACTCGTAGGTGCACCAGTTTTTGTTTTAGTACTCAGTCTTCGTAGGATCCAGCAATGAGTGCCATTGACATCAAGAATCTCACGGTAAAAGCTGGAGCGAAGACACTTATAAATGACGTGACACTCAGCATTGAGGCGGGGACGTGGCTCACGATCATTGGTCCAAATGGTGCTGGCAAGACGTCACTCGTTGAAACTGTTGCGGGAATAAGAAAGATTGATGCAGGCTCCATTGCAATTACTGGTCAGGACATTGGAGGGCTGAGTGAGCGAGAGCGTGCACGTCTCGTGGCCCTTGTTCCACAGAACCCCTTCGTGCCTAGCGGCATGAGTGTTCGTGATTATGTTGCACTCGGTCGCACGGCATATCACGGCATGATGCGTGCTCCGTCTGCGGGTGACCGAGCGATTGTTGATTCAGTCATAGAGCGACTATCGCTACAGGAATTTGCTAAGCGCAATGTTGCAACACTCTCAGGTGGTGAGCGCCAGCGCATGGTGCTTGCTCGTACCCTCGCGCAGTCAACCATGGTGGTTGTTCTCGATGAGCCAATCACGGGTCTTGATCTTCGCCATCAAATGGATCTACTGGAGCTTCTGAAGAAGGAAGTCGCAGATTGTGGTCTCACGGTGCTTGCAACCTTGCACGATCTCACTCTCGCCGGGCAGTTTGCGGACCGACTTGTTTTGCTCGACAAATCGCAAGTAGTTCTTGATGGTCCTGCGCGTGACGTAATTCGAAATGCGGAACTCGCCAGTAGGTATGGCATGCAACTTCGAGTTGTTGACGTTGATGGTGCTGACGTCGTGGTGCCGGTTCGCTCGTAATTACCACCTAGACTTACCTTTACAACGAAGGGAATTACCTTGCGCCGTACGCGAATAGTTGCAACTATTGGACCGTCGTCTGAAAGTGACGATGTCATCAAGGGTCTTGTCCTCGCGGGCGTTGACGTCTTTCGTCTCTCCTTTGCCCACGGCGACATTCCTTCAAACATTGAGAGACTTCGTCGCCTACGTGAATTAGCGCCTGACGCTGCAATCATGGTTGACATTCCTGGTCCAAAGATTCGTGCAGGGTCATTTGGCTCTACACCTGTGTACTTAAACGTGGGTGACCAAGTTGAGCTCTACGAAGCCTTTGGCGAAACCTCTACAAATTCTCGAATTGCCGTTGAGCGTGAAGACGTTCTTCGAATGTTAAAGACTGGTGACCGCGTACACCTCGGAGATGGTGGAACGTCACTTGAAGTCACTGCAACTGGGAAAACAGTAATGACGGTTGTTATTTCTGGCGGTGGCGTTATGGGTAAGCCTGGTCTCTCGCTTCCTACATCAATAATTGCGGACCGACTTCCAACCGCTGATGACCGTGACCGCCTCGAAGCACTGCGCAGCGAGAAATTCGAAATCCTTGCGGTTTCATTTGTCAGAACAGCATTTGACATGGTTTCAGTTCGTACAGTTCTTGGACGAAACGATGTGA
>CAIKVF010000098.1 GCA_903830745.1 uncultured Actinomycetes bacterium
GTGGAGTCTCACTCACCCGCCGGGTCGCCAAAAAGCTCGGTGACGTCGGCGAAATCATTGAATTAGACGTCACCAGCCCTGAGCAAATTGCGGCTGCCGCGAAAGAAATTGAAACAAGGTTTGGGCGTCTTGACGGACTCGTGCACGCAATTGGTTACGCGCCTCAGTCATGCCTAGGTAATGGAATGTTCGTTGCGCCCTATGAAGATGTGTCTACTGCAATGCAGATTTCTACATATTCACTCGCTGCACTCGTTGGTGCATTTCGTCCGCTGCTGCAAAAGAGTGAAGCAGTAGGTGGTGCATCAGTAATCGCACTCGACTTCGACGGCTCACGCGCGTATCCCATGTACGACTGGATGGGAGTCATGAAGGCAGGGCTTGAATCTCTTGGTCGTTACTTGGCCCGTGAAGTTGGACCAGACAAAATTCGAGTCAACATGCTCGCTGCTGGTCCTATTAGGACAATGGCTGCAAAATCTATTCCAGGTTTTCAAGCATTCGAAGACACCTGGGGCGAACGAGCTCCACTTGGCTGGGATGTAAATGATTCAAGTGCGGTCGCAGATACTGGCGTTGCACTCTTGTCACCACTCATGCGAGGAACGACTGCATCAGTCATCCACGTTGATGGTGGCGCCCACGCAATGGGCTAACTCTCTTGCTGCGCGAACTGCGTCTCGTAGAGATCTTTGTAAAGCCCACCTTCGCGAAGTAAGTCTGTGTGCGATCCACGTTGAACAACTCTGCCGTCTTCGATGACAAGAATCTGATCTGCATTTCTGATTGTTGAAAGTCTGTGTGCAATCACCAACGAAGTGCGCTCTGACATGGTTTCTTCCAAAGCCTTTTGAACCAACGATTCACTTTCGGCGTCAAGGTGAGCAGTTGCTTCGTCAAGCACAACGAGCTTTGGGGACTTTAGAAGCAACCGAGCAAGAGCAATGCGCTGCTTCTCACCACCTGAAAGTCGGTAGCCGCGTTCTCCAACAACAGTTTCAAGGCCTAACGGAAGTGATTCCACCAAGGTCCAAATTTGTGCAGACCTAAGAGCCTTCTCGAGTTCTTGCTCAGTGGCGTCGGGCTTGGCGTAGAGAAGGTTTACACGAATGGTGTCGTGAAAGAGATGAGAATCTTGAGTGACAACTCCAACAGTTGCGTTTAGTGACTCAGTCGTTGCATCTCTAATGTCGAGTCCATTAATTCGAACCGAACCAGAAATCACGTCATAGAGGCGTGATACCAGCAGCGAGATGGTTGTCTTACCTGCTCCACTTGGCCCGACGAGTGCCGTCATGGTTCCAGGTTCAACGACAAAAGAGAGGTCGTGCAGGACATCGGTCTTGGCGACTTTCTCAAGCTTTGAAACAGCTTCGAGTGATGCGAGCGAAACCTCTTCTGCGCCTGGGTACGAGAAGACAACGTAATCGAATTCAAGCCTCGCCGGTCCGCTTGGAATAGACGAGGCGGTTGGACTTTCTTTAATCATTGGCTCAAGATCAAGAACCTCAAACAAACGCTCAAAGCTAATCATTGCTGACATGTAGTCAATGTTGATGTTTGAAAGCTGTGTTAGCGGGCCATAGAGTCTCGTGAGATAAGCAGTAATTGCGACGACCGTTCCAACGGCGAGAGTTCCATCAAGTGCCTGCACCCCACCGAATCCATACGCGAACGCAGTAGCGAGTGACGCGGTGAGCGAAAGTGCAATAAAGAAAAAACGAGAATAAATCGCTTGGTCAATTCCAATGTCACGAACTTCCAAAGCGCTATCTCTGAAGTTCTTCTGTTCATCAGCAGGACGACCGAAGAGCTTCACCAGCATTGCACCCGCAACATTGAATCTTTCAGTCATAACCATGTTCATGTTGGCGTTAAGTTCATTGCCACGAGCAAACAATCCACCAAGACGCTTGCCGACCCGGCGTGCTGGTAGCAAGAACACTGGAACGAGTAGCAGAGCAACCAGAGTGATCTGCCAGCTCAAGACAAACATTGTTCCGAGCACGATGCTGACCAAAATCAAATTACCAACAATGTTCGAGAACAGGTCGGTGA
>CAIKVF010000099.1 GCA_903830745.1 uncultured Actinomycetes bacterium
CCAGTAGAAACTGTCCAGTCCACTCTTTTGAAAGAGATACTGCGGCGATCCGTTCGTTGAGCCACTGGAGAAGAGATTCCAACCGAGTGCCGCTAGATGCGCCTTATAGAAACTAAGAACTTCTTTGTAGTTCGCATTTGTAGTGAGTGGCTTTATGCAGTCATAGTCACCAGCGCCAGCATTAGGAATTCTGTTGTCACCTGCTGACGTTGTGCCAACAGGAACTATGAGTGCAGGGATGATGTTCGTAGGCATAGTTCCATACTGAGTGCAGTTGTTGAGCAAAGTGCTCGTCTCATCTGTTGCAAGCCCACCAACGATGATTGGAATTGTTGTCGTTGCAGTTGATACAGATTTGTTTGTTGCGGCATTAAGAACGAGAAATACTGCGAGCATGGCAACAGCGACGATAATGACTGATGCAGCTGGCCACAAGCTGGTGGTTGTTGTTAAAGGTGGCTTTACGTCTTCGCTCATTGGTTCCACCCTAAATGGTCAATTGGTCCACGACCACGCCCGAGTTTCCAATCAGCCCCACCCTTAAGAGCACTAAGAACAAAAGACTTGGCGTCACGTACTGACTCATCCATTGTGCGTCCCAGCGCAAGACCCGCAGCGATTGCTGCAGAGAGTGAGCATCCAGTTCCGTGGTCATTGACAGTGTTTACGCGTTCAGCACTTAAGACTTGAACCTGACCGTTGCCAACCAAGATGTCGGGTGAGTGACCCTCATCACCGAGGAAATGGCCACCCTTTACAAGTACATAGGTAACGCCAGATTTTAGGATCTGATTTGCGAGATTTAACATGTCGTCGTGAGTGACAACCTCTTTCACGTCTACTCCGCAGAGCACTGCAGCTTCGCGAAGGTTTGGCGTCACGATGTCGGCGTAGGGGAGAAGCGCTTGTAGGTAGGCGGTAACGCCGTCACCTTCCATAAGTGCGTGACCGGAAGTAGAAACAAGTACCGGGTCAACAACAAGATTGGAAAACGCACCACTTCGTGCTAGTTCTCCAACTGCTTCAACAATTTGCGGTGATGCAAGCATTCCAGTCTTTGTGGCCTTAACTTCGAAGTCAGATAACACTGAACTGATCTGTTGGAGCACGAAGTCAGTAGCAACAGCAGAAACACCCTGAACGCCTTGCGTGTTCTGCGCCGTGAGTGCAGTGATGGCAGTGGTGCCATGAACGGAGAAGGCACTGAACGTGCGAAGGTCGGCCTGAATTCCAGCCCCGCCACCAGAATCGGACCCAGCAATAGATAAGGCTGTTATGGGTTCCACGTAACCAAGCCTACTAAGACACGTCTATCTGGCATTACGCTTAGTGACGTGGGAGACCTCTTTCAAGTTGGATCACTGAGCTCGTCGTCAAGACTCGTGCTCGGCACGGGTGGATTTCGAAGCATGGACGTGCTCGAAAAGACTCTGCAAGCCTCTGAATCAACAATTGCGACCGTTGCACTTCGACGAGTGGACCCAAATGTTGAGGGATCAATTTATGA
>CAIKVF010000100.1 GCA_903830745.1 uncultured Actinomycetes bacterium
AAGCCAACCTAGAAGCGTGTGCAGTAGCGATGTCTTTCCACTTCCTGATGCCCCAGTAATAAGTAGTTGGCTTCCAGGGAGTATCACTGAGTCAAAGGGAGTTGAGTTCACATGCGTCACGAGCTTTGAAGCGCGCAGCAGCTCATTTGTTGACGACGAACCAGGCACCGGGTCGCTAAGTGTTAGTAGGGCAATTGAGCGCATGGCATTTTCTCTACGGTGAAATTCAGATCCGTAGCGTCGCACTTGGCTGAAGATCTCACTAGTAACAAGAACAGCAATGAGTGCGTGTTGAAGATGGATTGTCCCATTTAGTAGACCGAATCCGACCACCATCGCAACAAGACCAATGCTCACACCACTAATGAATTCAGTAACGAGTGAAGAACCGAGCGCAACACGAATTGCACGCAAGGCAATCTTGTGTTCTGAATCAGAAATAGCTCCAATTTCATTAGACCCGTAAGCAACGCCACCAAGTCCACGAAGCTCCACCGCATGGTCGAGTAGTTCAAGCTGTCGAGATTCAAGAACTGCGCGACGATGGTTGTAGTCACTACTTATTTCGGCACTTTGTTTTCCTGCGCGAATGTAGAACGGGACTGCAAGTAGCAGTAGCGCAACAATGATTGCGCTACTTAGCCAACCAACCGCCCAGAACACAACGCCAACACCAAGCAAGCTCAGCTGTGCACTGGTTAGCAGTAGATCAAGAAGAGGGCCCTCTGAAGCGTGATCAATTGCTTGAGCCAGTTCAGCACGACTACGGTCACCGCTAAATCTTGGAATGGCTAGGTGACGCGTAAGTCCAGAGCGCCAATGATCTCGAACAGTTCGTGCGGTTGCGAATCCCCACTCTTCGCTGGCGAAACTTACGCCAGTACGAATAGCCAGAACAATGATGAGCAGCAAAATTCCATTGCAGAGATGTTGTGTGGCGAGATTGTTTAACGCAATAGCGCTTAAAACCGAAAGTGTCAGTCCCACGAATGCATTGAGTGCACCAAGAAGTTGAGCGCTTTTACGAAACGGGGTCACTACTCAATGCTAATGAGATGTCAGAGAGGGTCGTCTCGATGGGGAAGTGACTTAGCGCCATCATTTAGCCAGTCGCGCAAGGCTTTTGTGGCCCGGCAGTCATCCTCGTTGTACTCAAGAAGACGCTGGCGAGATGTACTACCTTCAGGGGTTTCATTACGTGCCACTTCGTACCAGAGCATTGATGCTTCGCCGCTCGGATTTTCGTCTCTCCAATGAAATCCCGCAGCGACCGCAAGTTGTTTGAGCCCAAGCGGTCCTTCCGTCTGAATTTGCTGCTTGGCAATGTCGTGCATGTCAATCCACTGCGCTGGAGTTTGCGAGCGAAATGACTGAAGGTCGCCTTGAGTTGGTCCACCAGGCAGAGGACTTTCAACAGCGCGGTTCATTGCGCCATCTTCTGCTTGAGCCCAGAAGCAGTAACCAGCAATGGTGAGTCCTTGCGCCGCACATTTTTCTCGCAGATCACTGAGCCACTGCCAGAAGTCTTGGAAGATTTTCGCTTCCGCTTCGGCGGTGAGCTCGCCCCATTCAACAAATGCACGGTATCCGGGCTCGATTCCTTCAACATGAGTATTCAGCGTCACACTCGCGCCCCATAGATACGTTGCATCGTCGTAGCTCTCCATGTCAATGTCAACTTCAACGTCTGCAGTGGGGCACTTCAATTTGTCTGAATCAACAATTCGAAGGTAACTACCTCGAACATGAGCTCGAGCTCGATAAATAAGATCATCGAGTTTTTCAACTGACTTACCTAGGTAATCCTCAAGCGGATACTGCTCAGTGGGATTAAGAACTTTGTTCTTGGCTTGGCGTGCACGCTGAGGGTCAAGTCGTGCAAGTTGCGCTCTAGTGTCGATGCCAAGTTCGTGCAGAGCGAGCTGTTCTTCAACCTTTGAGAACCGCGTTAGCGAAACATCATCGATTTTTTGCAAGGCAGGCTCGCAGTGACTCGCATATTCACAGTCCAAGCATTCACGGTGCCAAAAAGGCTTCGTAGGGAATTCCTCTTCGCCAGCGAGCCATTTCTCGTGGCCATTCAACACGTTTAGTCGTTGTTGATAGAACTCTTCGTACGCACTCAAGTTGAACCTTGGGTAGTCACTCGCATTTAGCTCAAACCACCACAGTCTGTGGTTGCGATCAATCATTCCAACGCGTGCGCTGGCGTCTCCATGTCCGAGTGACTGCAGCACTCGAGTGGCGTGAGCCAGCACAATGCCGTTTCGCTGCACGGTTTGATTCGACCTAGGACCGACACCATTGGTGAAGGTGGCTTCACTCGGTTGGAGTTTTAGAAGCGATCCCTCAAGCATTCTTCGAGTGACAGCAGTTTCGATGATTTCGTTGTTCTTCACCAATACCGGGGCGTAGATGAATTTTTCATTTTCTCTGCCAACACGAACCAGGATGTTTACGTTCGCACGACGCTTTCCTTCAATGTCATCTCGCAGACGTGGTCGAAGGATTACTTCTGCGCCGCTTGCCATAAGTGCTTCGGTGTCTTCTACGCCTCGTGCTTCTACGGCTCCAGGTGTATTTGCAGCAATTTCTTGCAGGACAGAGTTCCTTAGTGTTTCTGCGTCCCTTCGACGCTTCTCCATCTCAGGACTTGTTGCTGGGCGAGTGAAGTCGAAGGTCGCACCTCTTGTGAGGGCAACTTTGTGCACACAGGCAAGAATTTCTTCACCACGTAGAAGGTCTGACACGTCCTTAAGCCTATGAGCCTTCTTGGCTCTCATTACGCCAGCTGCGCCACAGCGATGCGTACTGACCATTCAGAGCAACAAGTTCATCATGCGTGCCAAGTTCGGCGATTGCTCCGTCCACAACAACACAGACACGGTCGGCGTCGTGAGCGGTGTGGAGTCGGTGAGCAATTGCAATTACTGTCCTGCCAGACATAACTGCGCTCATAGAGCGCTCTAGGTGTCGTGCTGCGCGTGGATCTAGAAGTGCCGTTGCTTCATCAAGCACCAAAGTGTGGGGATTAGAAAGAACTAGTCGTGCAAGAGCAAGTTGTTGTGCTTGTGCAGGGGTCAGTGAGAACCCAGTAGTGCCAAGTTCTGTCTCTAGGCCTTGAGGCAGAGCCTCAGCCCATTCAAGTGCGTCAACTGAGGCGAGACAGTTTTTAATTTCCTCGGAGGTGGCATCAGGCTTTGCGAGAGAAAGATTTTCTCGAAGCGAACCAATGAATATGTGGTGCTCTTGTGTTACAAGTGCAACGTGACGACGAAGCGTATCGAGCGGTAGTCCCGCGAGTGCGAAACCGCCAACGGTGACCGATCCTTGTCGCGGTGCATCAATGCCTGCAAGTAGTCGCCCAATGGTTGACTTTCCCGCACCCGATGGTCCAACAATGGCGAGTCGCTCGCCGGGGCGAACAGTAAGGCTTATGCCTTTAAGGACGTCTCTACCGGCTCGGTATGAATAGTGAACATCGTCCATCACAATTACTTCAGACGTTGGCTCTGGGCCCTTGGTTGGTCGATTGTCAGTTACAACAGATACGCCTACGAGTCGGGCCAGAGAAGTCTGTCCGATTTGTAGTTCATCAAGCCACATAATGATTCGGTCGAGTGGGTCATTAACTTGGACCACGTACAGCGTCAGTGTTGTGGCTGCCCCAATTGAAAGATGATGATGTAGCGCCAGCCATCCACTCCACGCCAGCGTTGTCGCGACAGCTAAGGCAAATGCACTTTCAACGGTTGGGAACCAATTCATTCGAAGTAGCAATGTATAGATTTCAGAGAAGTATGACTCGTTTATGTCGCCTTCGATGCGACGAGACTGACGACTGCTGAGCTGATGCGCATCAATGGTGCGAGCTCCTTCTGCAGTCTCTGAGATTGTGCCCGACATTGTGGCGTAACTCATGCGCTCTCTTCTATATCCCGGAGGTGCAAATTTGAGATACGTACGTGTTGAAAAGACCAGGAAGGGAATCGAAACTACTGCGCCGATTGAGGCGAGCGGGCTAATAAGCAACATTGCAACCAAGGTGAGCACGGCTTGAAGAATTGCGACCATCCACTCAGGTAGCGCGAATCGTACGGTTCGACTGAGTGCCTCGACGTCGTTTGTTGTGCGACTCAGTAGATCACCCGTACCCGCTCGCTCCACGTCAATAAGGGGGAGTGCGAGCACTGAGGCTAGAAACTCTTCACGAAGTGTTGCAAAGATTGTTTCACCGAGTTTGTAGCTCTGCGCTCTCGCGAGGAATGTGAGAAGGGCAAAGCTAAGCGAAGAGACGAGCAAGATGATGACCAGGCGAGTGATGTCGCTTGTGTGCAGTGTGTTTGAAGTAGCGAGGTTGATGATTTTGCCAATTACCCATGCAGGAATAAGACCCGTAATTGCGGCGAGGGCGTAGAGGCCAAGCATTTTTACGATGTCGAGCTTGTGGCTCGAAATCAGCTTTCGTGCATACGCACGAACTACTTCGTTAGAGGCAATAGGTAGCTGCACTAGTTGTCCTCTCGCAGAACAATCTGGCGGTAGTGCTGGGACCTTGCAATAAGTTCACGATGCGTGCCTTTGTCGACCACGTGATTATTAATAACAAGGAATACTTGCTGCATCTTTTCGAGCATTACTGGTGAAGTGCTAGCGATAAGCGTCATTTTTGACTGGCGTGCTTCACCTAAGCGGTTCGCAATGCGACTTTCGGTGTGGGTGTCAACGGCTGAGGTTGGCTCAACTAGCAACAAAATGTCAGCCTCGGTAAGGACTGCACGGGTGAGACTTAGGCGCTGGCGTTGTCCGCCCGAGAAACTGCGACCTCGCTCTTCAACCGTTGTACTTAGTCCGTCATCGAGTGCTTCGAGGATGTCGAGAGAACTTGTGGCTTCAAGGGCCTTCATAATGCGCTCGTCATTCACGTCGCCGTGCGGTATTAGTTCATAGCGAAGCTCACCTGAAAAGAGTCGCGGCTCTACTTCGCTCATGACAATGTGAGTACGAACATCTGCAACTAAGAAAGAAGCAATGTCGGCACCATTTACTTGTACGCCGTCAGAATCAGGGACGAACCTCGCGAGTCGGTCGCAGAGGTAAGAAGCTTCAGCTGGTGATTCAGTA
>CAIKVF010000101.1 GCA_903830745.1 uncultured Actinomycetes bacterium
CAGCAAGACCAGTCGAAACTCCCATTGACGTAACAAGTCCGGGGCTAACTCGACAGAGTTCGATTGTTGAAATGAGTTGTGCTGCTGGGTCTGATCCACGTGAAGTGCGTGGTGCTTCTTCTCCAGAAATTTTGCGCTCTAGTTGGCGCTTGAAGTTTTCTTGCGCCATTTCTTTTAGACCGAAGGTTGCGTAGAGCTTTCGAATGATGTCGAATGGTGGCATTCCGTTGTGCTCGAGATCATCGAGGTGTGGACGAATTTCTTCGTCAACAAAACGACGCATTACTTGGATAATTGCCTGATGTTCTTCTGACCAGTCGTACATGACTCTCCCGTATTTATTAAACCCTGATGATGTTATGCGCTCGGGCGGCTATCCATTAACTGGTCGTACAACCCGTACGTCCAGCGCAAATTGTCATAGGTGGCGAAGATTAGGGCCACAATGATCCAAGGCTGTGTTTTGCTCTGAACAATGTAGAGAGCAATAAGGATCGTTTCAGCGAACGCCCTGCGAAGTCCTTTGGCACCGAGGCGTTCTGCAATTAATGAACTTGTCACCATCACGTTTACGAGTGGGATAAATGAAGTAACTGTCCATTTGCCCTCCAGCTCTTTAAGGGCAAATGCGAAACAAAGTGTTCCAATGATGAACATCGCAATGGCCATGTTTGAGGCAGTTATCGCGAACCACATTGGCACGGGGTGATTTGTTTTAGGCCAGTGCTGCAGCAGATTGACGAGCAACCCGAGTCCAGCGAAGACTGCGAGGATGCCGTAACTGGTGAGACGTGAAAGGGCTTGGATAAGGCCAAGCGAGGCAACGACGGAATCTTTATTAACTGGTTCACCATATGGGCGAGTCAGTTCTGACCAGGAAGTTCCAGTCCAGACACGCCACTTTCGTTCACCGCTCGGGTCGGGGTACCACCCAGGTGGCGTGGTACTAGACGAAGGCAAACTCATGGCACTAGCCTCGCATAAAACGGGGGGTATAAAAATGAGCCAGACACGAGGGGCCGCAGCGCCTACTTCAGGACAACAAGATCACGTTGAGTTAAATACTCAAGCACTCGATCAAGCAATTAACGATGTTGCAAAGAACGCGCAGGCTTGGGCCGCAACATCACCAGTACAGCGCGCCGAGTTTCTTGCACGCATTATTTCTGACACGTACGCAGTTTCAGAAGAGTGGACTGCAGCTGGTTGCTACGCCAAGGGACTCGATCCAAATAGTCCAGAAGGTGGAGAAGAACTCTTCAGTGGTATTGGAACATACATTCGCATGGCACAAGCATTTCGCCAATCAATGCTCGACATCAACGCGAAGGGTCGCCCACAGTACCCAGGACCAGTACGTCACAAGCCAGGTAACCGAATTGCAATTCAAGTAATACCAGGAAACATCTTTGACAAAATTCTCTACAGCGGCATGACTGGTGAAGTGTGGATGGAACCAGGTGTCAGCGAAGCTGAAGTTAAATCAACTCAGGCAATGGCGTATCAAGAGCCACAAGCTCACGCTGGTGTTTCTCTAGTTCTAGGAGCTGGCAACGTTGCCTCTCTAGGGCCACGAGACGTACTCACGAAGATGTTCGCTGAAGGCAAGGTTGTTGTTCTAAAGGCAAACCCTGTTAACGACTACTTGGTTCCGTACTGGAATAAGTCGCTCAAGTCATTAATCGATGCAGGCTTCCTGCGCATTGTTAGTGGAGGCGCCCAAGTTGGTGCGTACCTAACTGCTCACAACGGCATTGACGACATCCACGTAACTGGATCAGACAAAACACACGATGCAATTGTTTTCGGTGTTGGCCCAGAAGGCGAACGTCGCAAGGCTGCCAATGAGCCTCTCATTACTAAGCCAGTTTCTTGCGAGCTAGGGAACGTTTCGCCAGTGGTGATTGTCCCTGGTAAGTGGTCTTCAAAAGAAATTGCGTACCAGGCCAAGCACGTTGCAACAATGCTCGCAAATAATGCAGGGTTCAACTGCCTTTCACCGCGCATCATCATTACTCACGCGCAGTGGGAGCAACGCGAAGAATTCATGAGTGAACTCGAAAAAGTATTCGCCAGCATTCCAACTCGTCGTGCGTATTACCCAGGTGCACTTGCACGTCGTGACTCATTCTTGAGTGTTCACCCAGACGCGCATCAAATTGGTGACGGCAGTGGCGACAAGATGCCTTGGACGATTATTCGCAATGTTGATCCAAACAACAAAGCCGACATGAGTCTCAACGTCGAAGCATTCTGTGCGCTCACCAGTGAAACTGGACTTGATGCCTCTTCACCAGCAGACTTTGTTCGAAAAGCCACAGACTTTTGCAACGACGTTGTTTGGGGAACACTCTCAATGACAATGATTGCGGACCCTCGTGCGCTGAAGGATTCTGAAACAGGACCAGCAATTGAGCAATCAATCGCGGATCTTCGTTACGGTTCAATTGGCCTCAATCTCTGGCACGCAATGAGCTTTGCGTTCTCTACAACAGTGTGGGGCGCATACCCAGGACACCCAATCACTGACATTCAGTCCGGTAGTGGATTCGTTGGTAACGGCTTCATGTTCGCTCGACCACAGAAGTCTGTGGTTCGTGGCCCATTTGTCGCTTCTCCAGCACCAGCGTGGTTCTCGACGAATGGCAATGCCGCAGTAGTGATGCGCAAACTTCTTAACTTCGAAGTAAAGCCGACCTGGTCAAAGCTTCCTGGACTACTTAAGGCAGCGCTTAAGAGTTAAGTGGCACTGTGGCGACACTTGTGTTGCCAACAACTACACACGTTGTAGGCAAGCAGGCAACATCGTTAAACGGTGTCGCTACGTAGTTGAGCTTGTTGACTACGAGTACATCTTTATG
>CAIKVF010000102.1 GCA_903830745.1 uncultured Actinomycetes bacterium
CTCTTATTAACCCACTCTTTGATGCGGACGCATTTGAGTCGGCACTATTTGGCGCCCAAGCAGGAACGTGGGTCTGCGACGAAGGAAGCCTCACTGGACACATCTATGGCGCAGTACTGCAGGGGTCGTCCGAGCAGAGTGGAGTTTGGATTGGCCCTGATGGAGTTTCTTTTGACTCACCCAGTGATCTCAAAGAACTTTATGAAGTTGCGACGACTGAATGGAAATCTCGAGGGGCACACGAAGTATTCGTTTGGGTTCTAAACATAGAGTCGTCACTTCAGCCTTGGAGGGACTTGGGATTCGAAGTTGTTCACGAGCATGGAGTGTTGAAACTTGATGCATTGCGCTCAAGACCACTTCCTAATGAATACGTCGTGCGCCTCGGCGGACCACAAGACATATCAACGGCGCTGGCGCTCGATGATTTACTCGAACAGCACCAAGGTGGTGATGTTGAGACTTCAAGAGCTTCTAGAGAAGAAGATCTCATTGAAACAATCGAAGATCCTGACACCAGTTACTTCATTGTTGAAAACGATGGGGACCCGGTTGCACACTGTGTTTCGTTTCCGCTCCCGCCCAGGAGGAGTTCACACGATGAAACTGCTCACCTCAGTGACGTAGTTGTGCTCGACGGCCATAGGCGTCGAGGAATTGCTACAGCATTAATTGATGAAGTGCTTCGAGCTGCTCATCAAGAAGGTGCGCGGTTCGCTGAGGTGAATTGGCGCAGCACCAACGTGCAGGCACGTTCTTTTTGGCTGGATTATGGATTTACTTCGACGTATGTACGTCTACGAGCAAATCTTGATTAGAGAGATGCTTCGATCGCTGAAATAATCGATGCGTCCTCTGGTTCAATTTGTGGAGCAAAGCGCTGCACTGAACCATCAGCGGAGATCAAAAACTTTTCAAAGTTCCAACGAATGTCGCCATTCACGCCTTCAGCGTCAGCAACTTTGGTGAGTTCTGCGTAAATAGGGTGTCGGTTGTCACCATTGACTTCGATCTTTTCCATCAATGGAAATGTCACGCCGTATGTTGTTGAGCAGAAAGTCTGAATTTCTTCTGCGTTGCCAGGCTCTTGTTCGAGGAACTGGTTGCAAGGGAATCCAACAACACTGAAGCCCTTGGACTCGTACTTCTTCTGAAGTGATTCGAGGCCGGTGTACTGAGGTGTGAGGCCGCACTTTGATGCAACGTTCACTACAAGTACGGTCTTTCCAGCGAAAGCACCAAGGGATGATGGCTTGCCATCGAGGGAATTAACTGCAATGTCATAAATAGTCATGACGACAACATAACTGCGTTTGAGACCCCCTCGCCAGCCGTAGGCTGACCCTATGAAATCAGTAGTAATTGACAATGGTTCACTCACCCTTATTGACCGCGATACTCC
This sequence comes from uncultured Actinomycetes bacterium, assembly GCA_903830745.1. Classification (GTDB taxonomy): domain Bacteria; phylum Actinomycetota; class Acidimicrobiia; order Acidimicrobiales; family RAAP-2; genus RAAP-2. The sequence continues at coordinate 1,403 of CAIKVF010000102.1, forward strand.
CACCCCGGGTGCTGGCGATGTACTCATTGCGGTGCACGCAGCTGGTCTCAATGCGGCTGACTTGATGCAGCGACTTGGGCTGTACCCCGCCCCTGCAGGATGGCCACAAGATATTCCAGGTCTAGAACTTGCTGGAGAAGTAATTGCCATTGGTGAAGGTGTTGATCAGTCGCTCCTCAATAAAAGAGTGTGCGCCATTGTTGGTGGTGGTGCTCAGTCGTCGCACTGTGTTGTGCCTGCAGAACATCTAACGCTTATCCCCGAAAACGTTTCGTATGAAGAAGCTGGTGGATTCGCCGAGGCCTTTACAACAGCATTTGATGCACTTGTTCGCCAAGGGAAAATGATCGCAAATGATCGTGTTTTAATTTCAGGAGCATCAGGTGGTGTTGGAACAGCGGCAATTCAAATTGCACATGCGTTAGGTGCACACGTCATTGCGGTCACCAGAACTAATGAGCACCACGAGCAGCTAAAAAAACTAGGCGCTTCGCAGACAATCACTATTGAAGAAGTCACCTCAATTGAACGGGTGGATGTAATTCTCGAATTAGTTGGAGCCGCAAATTTAAATGCTGCCCAACATGTACTTGC
>CAIKVF010000103.1 GCA_903830745.1 uncultured Actinomycetes bacterium
GGCATTAAGGCTGAGATCACCACATTTCGCTCTGAAGCGTACGTTGATCATTCACGCAAACCTGCCGTTGAGTGGGGCGACTCGCTCCAGTCAGATCTAAGTCGTCGCGACTTCACAATTAATGCACTCGCACTCGATGTGATTGCACTGAACAACAACACACCTGAAGTGCAAACACTGTTCGACTTCTTTAATGGATTCAACGATCTGCACGACCGTGTACTGCGCGCACCAATTGATCCTGAGATCTTGTTTAGTGATGACCCACTTCGCATGCTTCGTGCTGCTCGTTTTGCCTCACGTTTTAATTTGCAAATTGATCCCAGCATTGAAGCGGCCGCAACAAAAATGTCTGAGAAGATAAAAATCGTTTCTGCGGAACGAATTAGAAATGAAATCGATCTGCTCCTCCTCACCGAACAGCCATCCGTTGGACTCGACTTCATTGTTCGCACGGGGCTTGCGGATCACTTCTTCCCAGAACTGCCCAAGCTGCAACTAGAGCAAGACCCTATTCATCACCACAAAGATGTCCTTAAACACACGTGGGCAGTTGTCGACAAGACATCGCCAAACCTCGTGCTGCGTCTCGCTGCGCTCTATCACGACATTGGAAAACCAAACACTCGTGACATCACGAGTGAAGGGGTTACCTTCAGGTTTCACGAGGTTGTTGGAGCAAAAATGACGCGTAAGCGAATGCTCGCGCTCAAATATTCCCAAGAAGTAATCGACGACGTTTCAATGCTCGTAGAACTACACCTTCGTTTTCACACGTACAAAATGGGCTGGAGCGATAAAGCAGTTCGTAGGTATGTACGAGACGCTGGTCATCTGCTGGACGCCCTTAATGAGCTGACTCGTTGTGACTGCACTACGCGCAACGCAAGAAAAGCACAAACACTCGCGCTTCGCATGGATGAACTCGAAGTTCGTATTGGTGAGCTTCGTGAGCAAGAAGACATTGATAACCAACGACCCGCGCTCGATGGCGTAGCGGTAATGGAGATTCTCAGCATTTCTCCGAGTCGCAAAGTTGGCGAAGCACTTGACTTCCTCATGGAGATTCGTACCGACGAAGGTGAGATCACCGAGCAAGAAGCGAAAGTCAGACTTCTTGAGTGGTGGAGCGAACAAGCGAAATAAAAAATCCCCTCGCCAAAATGACGAGGGGATTTTTAATTAAGAAGGCTTATGGCCAGACTGGGTTTTCTCCGCCCTCGGCGAATTCATTGACCATGTTGTGGGCAACGTCATCGTGGAACTGAACTGGTGGCGACTTCATGAAGTACGCCGATGGACCCATGATTGGCCCGCCAATACCGCGGTCTAGGGCAACACGAGCACAGCGAACTGCGTCGATGATTACACCAGCTGAGTTAGGTGAGTCCCATACTTCGAGCTTGAGTTCCAAGTTAAGTGGAACGTCACCGAAGTTACGTCCTTCCATACGGATGTAGGCCCACTTGCGGTCTTTCAACCATGGCACGTGGTCACTTGGGCCAATGTGTACATCGTCAGCACTCATGTTTGAAATTTCGAGCTGTGAAGTAACGGCCTGTGTCTTTGAGATCTTCTTTGATTCGAGACGCTCGCGGTCGAGCATGTTCTTGAAGTCCATGTTTCCACCAACGTTGAGTTGGTAGGTGTGGTCAAGTGAGAGGCCACGGTCTTCAAAGAGACGAGCAAGTACGCGGTGAACAATCGTTGCACCAACTTGACTCTTGATGTCGTCACCAATGATTGGCACACCAGCGTCTGCGAACTTCTTCGCCCATGTTGGGTCAGATGCAATGAACACTGGGATGGCGTTAACGAATGCACATCCAGCGTCAATAGCTGCTTGTGCGTAGAAACGCTGTGCGTCTTCAGAACCTACAGGTAGGTATGAAACAAGTACTTCTGCGCGTGCATCCTTAAGTGCCTTAACAACATCAACAGCTTCTGCTGGCGACTCTTCGATTGATGCGCGGTAGTACTTGTTGAGTCCGTCCATTGTTGGTCCACGAAGAACGTTGACGCCAATGGATGAAACATCTGCGAACTTGATTGTGTTGTTCTGTCCGCCTTCGATTGCCTTTGAGAGGTCGCTGCCGACCTTCGAGGCATCTACGTCGAATGCAGCAACAAATTCAATGTCGCTTACGTGGTAGCCACCAAGTACAACGTGCATAAGACCTGGGACATCGTCACCTGGCTTTGCATCCTTGTAATAAGTAACACCTTGAATGAGTGAGCTTGCGCAGTTTCCAACGCCCGCTATGGCCACGCGAATCTTTTCCATGGCTCTCCTTTCCTACTTCGCTTCTCGAGCGAAAGTTTGCTGATTACTACGTTCGGTGGATAACAAGTTGTCAATCCACGCGAGGTCTAACTCCACAGCGTTCGCGGCGTGATCCATCACGTCACGTGCGTAGCTGTCTAGTTGTTCGTTACTTGCGCCGGCACGTACTTCTGCGAGGCGTTCAACGAGATCTGTGCGACGGCGCTCTAAGAGCCCAACGCGTGAAGGTGGCGTTAGGTATTTAGCGAGGGCCATACGAAGTGAAAATTCTTTTGCGTCATCGAGTGTTGCGGTGTTGCTGAGTAGTCCAATGAACTCTTCTTTGCCACGCTCGGTGATGCGGTAGGCCTTGCGACCTCGGCGACCAAGCCCTTGGCTTTGGCGCAGTGATCGCAGTGATGCACGCTCACCAGAAAGCGATCCAGTCGAAAGGGGACTGATGCGAGGCTCGCTCGTAGCGGCGGCTTCAACAAATCCGTGGCGCTCGAGGCGCGCTAAGGCTGGGTAGATGGACCCGAAGGAGACGTTCGACGAGATGCCCAGGCGGTCACGCAGCTGGGTACGGATTTCGTAGCCGTGATGGTCACGATCCATAAGTAGTCCGAGGATGGCAATGTCTAACACTCGAATCATCCTATCGTTTCGATACATCGATTGTGCAACATTTGAGGATTTCCCTATTTTTAAAGGGGTACGGTAATGTCACCTCTAATGGATAAGAGCTTTCGCACCAGTACCGCCGATGGAGCGGTTGTTGAGTTCGGGCTCGTCCGTCACGCCCTTTTAGCAAAACTCGCAGACGGATCTCTTCGCCACGAAGACATTTGCGACGCACACCCAGAACTTCTACGTGCCGCAAAAAACATTGGACGAACCACTGGCGAAACTTGCCCCGTCTGTAGTGAGGCTGAACTCGTTGAAGTTACCTACGTGTTTGGTGCACGTCTCCCCGCTGGTGGAACATGTCCTACGTCGCGTGCTGAACTTTTGAAACTCGAACGTCGAGAAGAACCTGTGAAGTGTTACGCGGTTGAAGTGTGCGTTGCTTGCTCGTTCCATCACCTCGTTAGAAAATGGAGTGCCGGAGATCGTCGTCAACGTAAGGCGCAACCGGTGCAGCAAAAGAAAGCCCGCTCATGAGCATCAGCGCACCAGAGCTCCGACTGCGCAAACGCAGGAACGGCGCATCACCAATCGTGATGGTTACGGCATACGACGAACCAGGTGCTCGTTACGCAGACGCCGCAGGTGTTGACATGCTGCTCGTTGGTGACTCGGTCGCAAACGTTGTGCTTGGTCACACCGACACACTGCACATCTCAGTCGAAGAAATGTGTCACCACGTTCGCGCAGTAAGTGCAGCAAAGCCAAACGCACACATTGTTGCTGACATGCCGTGGATGAGTTATCACATCAATGACCGAGAAAGTGTTCGCAACGCTGCATCACTAATTCGAGCAGGTGCTCACAGCGTGAAGCTCGAAGGTGGAGCAGTTAGACGTGAGGTAATTCGTGCAGTGCTTGATGCAGAGATTCCAGTTATGGGACACATTGGACTCACGCCACAAAGCGTGCTCGCCTTTGGTGGGTTTAAGGTGCAAGGAAAAACTCTTGACGCTGCAAAGTTGTTAATGGAAGATGCACTCATCTTGCAAGAGACGGGTGTTTATTCAATGGTGATTGAAGCAGTGCCACCAATTGTTGGAACGCAAATCACTCAGGCCCTCGACATCCCAACTGTTGGCATTGGCGCAGGCCCAGATACTGATGGCCAAGTGCTGGTGTTCCATGACCTCCTAGGTCTTACGAACCGCAAGCC
>CAIKVF010000104.1 GCA_903830745.1 uncultured Actinomycetes bacterium
CTTCGCATTCCGTACCGCAAGCTCGCAAAACTCCACCCCGCACAAATTGCTGACCTTGTTGAACAAGCAAGTCACGAAGAGGGTGAAGAGATTATTGAAGCAGTTGGACTCGACCGTGAGCTCGAAGCCGACGTCTTTGAAGAGCTCGACACTGAGCACCAATTGGAGTTTCTAGAGGACCGCACTGACGTTGATGCTGCCCGACTGTTATCGCGCATGGAGCCAGACAACGCGGCTGACCTGATTAACGAAATCGACCAGGACCGTCGACTCACCATCCTTGAGTCGCTACCTGCTGATCAGCAGTCCAAGGTAAGACACCTTCTTTCCTACAACGCTGACACCGCTGGTGGACTAATGAACCCTGACTTTGTTTCAGTGCCAGCAACTGCCACGGTCGCAGAAGCACTCGACGCTGTTCGTAGTTCTAACGTTCCCGGTGAGTCGCTGCACGTGGTGTTCGTGTTGGATGAAAACGGACAACCAATTGGCGCTTCTTCACTAGCCCCACTCGTTCGCGCTCGTGATACTGACCTGGCACTCAGTGTTGCTCGCACTCAATTAACGCACGTGCACCCCGAATGGGACATGCACCGCGTCGCTCGAAAAATGAGTGACTTCAATCTGACTGTCTTGCCGGTGCTCGATGCAGAGCACGGAAAGATGATTGGTGTAGTAACGGTTGACGACCTGCTCGAAGAGCTCCTCCCTCAGGGATGGCGCCGCGAGTTTGGAATGACTGCGGTGGAGGAATAATGAACCGCGTCATTTTTTGTCTCGTTCAAAGGGGGCCTTTCTGAAACCCCCCAGTTGTGACCGTCAGGTCACCTTAATTACTACGCAACTTCGCACAATTCCACTGACAGCGCTCTAGTCCTGTCCTGGTTTCTGCGTGGTTGTTCGCAAGCCACACAGAGACGAGAGGAGGTGGAGCGTGAGCGAGCAGCACAAGGAACAGAAGATCAGTGGTGCCTTTGGCACTATTTCAGAAAACGATGTAACAAGCCGCAAGGGACTTCGCGCGCGCTTCCTTACGTTGATGGCCATTATTGGTCCCGGCCTCATTGTGATGGTCGGAGACAATGACGCCGGTGGTGTCTCCACCTACGCCCAAGCGGGCCAAAACTTCGGGTACACACTCTTGTGGGTACTACCTCTACTCATTCCTGTTCTCATCATCAACCAAGAGATGGTCGCACGTCTCGGTGCAGTTACTGGTGTTGGCCATGGTCGACTAATTCGTGAACGCATTGGTCGCAACTGGGGCAATGTTTCCATTGGATCAATTCTTCTTCTTAACTTCCTCATCATCATTACTGAGTTCATTGGAATCTCACTCTCCATGGATTACTTCGGTGTGAGTCCCTACATTTCTGTGCCGGCTGCAGTAATTCTTCTCTTCGTAGTAACGGCGTCTGGTTCATTTGCGCGCTGGGAACGCTTCATGATGCTCTTTGTGGCGGTCAACCTTTTCGTTGCTCCACTCGTACTTCTTTCTAAACCTCACTACGCAGTTGCAATACATCACTCAGTCATCCCAGGAATTCGAGGCGGTGCTACGTCGAGCGCAGTGCTGCTCATCATTTCAATTATTGGAACCACCGTTGCTCCTTGGCAGCTGTACTTCCAGCAGTCAAACATTGTTGACAAGAAGATCACGCCACGTTGGCTTAACTACGAGCGCGTTGACACCGTGCTTGGCTCCTTCATTGTGGTTATTGGTGCTTCAGCATTAATGGCCGCTAGCGCTGCTGGTCTTTCACACCACGGTGGGGTCAACTCATTTACGAACGCGCTTGGAGTTGCAAAGGGATTCTCACAACATGTTGGACATGGAACTGGTGCGCTCTTTGCGATTCTGCTCCTTAACGCATCAGTGATTGGCGCAGCCGCAGTGACGTTAGCTAGTTCGTACGCACTTTCTGATCTCTCTGGTTCTCGCCAGTCACTCAACGCACGACTACGTGACGCAAAGGGATTCTTCGGTGCCTTTGCAGGACTACTCACAGTCGCTGGAATTGTGACGCTGATTCCAGGTGCACCACTTGGCATCATCACCCTCGCAGTTCAGGCAATGTGTGGACTGATGTTGCCGAGCACGACAATCTTTGTTCTTCTTCTCTGCAACGACCGAGAGATTCTTGGTCCATGGGTTAACTCAAAGTGGTTGAACGCAGTCGCTACGACCATTGTCACTGTGCTCGTTGTCTTGTCGGTAACCATGATGGTTTCGACACTCTTCACGGGAATCAACGTACTTAAGCTACTTAGCGTCTTGTCAGTCATTGCTGGGGTGGGACTAGTGATTGGACTGCCTATTGGACTACTGCGCTCGCCAGCGAAGATCAAGTACGACGTAAACAAGCGTGACTGGCGTACCCCTCGACTCACCTTGCTGGCCCCTGTGCCAAAAACTAGGGCTCGCAAACTTCTGCTGCGCTGCGTGGGGACATACCTCTTGGTTGCGGGAGTGCTTTTGGTGGTGCGAATCGTTCAACTCGCTACGTCCTAACATTGTCCTATGGCGTACGCAAAATCAATCGCAATAATCCACGCTCATCCAGATGACGAGGCGATTTTCACTTCAGGAGTGTCATCGCACTTCGCTGAACTTGGATTTGATCTAACACTTATTACTTGCACCAATGGATCACTCGGTCGTGACGATCAGGGTCGTGAAGGCAATCACCCAGAACACAACACTGAATGGACAATTGCTACGCGTGCCGCCGAACTCGAAAAGTCTGCAAAGTTAGTGGGCTTTAATCGTGTGTTCAACCTCGGATACGACGACTCAGGTCTTCCTGAGTGGGATCAGTTCAAGAATCCCAATGCCTTTGTTAATGCTGACTTCGAAGAAGCATCGCAGAAGATGGGCGCAATCATTAATGAAGTACAAGCAATGGTTCTCATTACGTACGACGAAAATGGCTTCTACGGACACCCAGATCACATCATGGCGAACCGTGTCACTGGGCGTGCTGCCTACATCGCAATGTGCCCACAACGTATCTACTACCCAGTTATGCCACAGCGCATTATGGAAGAGTTCATTCCCGCAGCGAAGGCGAAGGGGATCGAGCTTCCTGAATGGATTCTTCGCGCAGTGACAGATACGCCAGATGAATTTGTTGACTCGACAATGGATGTTCGTAAATTTGCAAAGATCAAACAGCAGGCGATCCTTACTCATGCGTCTCAGATTGATAACAGTGACATTGCGAACATGGACGAAGAGCTCTTTATGATGCTTTTTGGTACTGAGTATTACCACCGTGCATGGAGTCGCATCCCAACGACGGAAGACGCAACCGATCTCTTTGGAGGAATGCCAGTTGACTAATTTGACCTTTCTAGCGGTGCACGCGCATCCAGATGATGAAGCCAGCTCAACTGGTGGCGTTTACCCGCTACTTCACGACCAAGGGATTCGAACAGTGCTTGTTACGTGCACCAACGGTGAATGTGGCGACGCACTTGATGGCGCCAAGCCTGACGCTGACCACCACGACGGGGACGCAGTTGCAGAGATTCGCAGAGTCGAGCTCGATAACGCAGTAAAGATCCTTGGCATTGACAGGCTTGTGCGACTTGGATACCGCGACTCAGGAATGATGGGGTGGCCACAGAACGCTGACCCAGACAGTTTTTGGGCAGCTGACGTGAACGATGCGGCAAAGCGACTTGCTGAAATCATTAGGGAAGAAAGTCCGCAGGTCATTGTTACGTACAACGAGATTGGTTTCTACGGACACCCTGACCACATTCAGGCGAACCGAATCACTCTTGCGGCATTAGAGCTGATTGACTACGAACCAACGTTGTATTACAACGCAATCCCAGACTCAGTGATGGCAATCTACCGTGCACGCTGGGAAGAAGAAGACCGCCTGAAGCGTGAAGAAGACGAGAAGAAGGGGATTGTCAGAGCTCCTGAACCAGAACCTGAAGAACCGCTCAACATGGGTACCCCGGACGACAAGATTGGCGCGAGAGTCGACGTTTCAACTGCGAACTCTCGTAAGTTTGACGCACTCGCAGCACACGCTTCACAGATCTCTGATTCTTTCTGGATGAAGATGGGCAAAGAGCAGTTCATGCAGGTAATGGTCAACGAATGGTTCTTTCGTGTTACTAATCCAAACAGTCTTGTTGGCTGTGTTGACGATATCTTCGCTGGGTACCGGTAGATCCACGACAGTTGTGTACTGAGGAGATTTTGTATTACAAATTGTGATACAATTAGTCATGGTGAAAAGTCAAGGAATAGCAGTATCAGTAAGGCTCGATAGCGATGCACTTCGAGCTCTCAAAATTCTCGAATCCACAGGGATGACACGCTCGGAAGCAATTCGCGCATCACTATTAGAAGCCGCATTGAAGAAGAGGCACCACGACCAAATACGCCTGGAAGTTGCAGCAGTTGCTGCTGACGAAGATGATCGACGAGAGATGTTAGAGATCGCACAGTTCATGAGCACACTTAATGAATAGGGGCGATGTGTTCGAGTTCCGCATTCAAAAGTCAAAAGGCCACGAGCAAAGTGGCGTTCGACTAGGTGTTGTGGTCCAGTCTGACTTAATGAACAAACTCTCTACCGTTCTTGTTGCACCAACGTCTAAGAGCGCACGCGCAGCGTCGTTCCGCCCTCTTATTACTATCGGAGGCGAAGAAACAAAAGTTCTCGTCGAGCAAATTGCTGTTGCTGATTCACAAAGACTCGGCAAAAAGGTAGGAAGTCTTAGCTCTGAGGAACTCTGGAGTTTGGACGATGCAATCTCACTTGTGATGGGTCTCGGGTAAAAAATAAATAAGAAATGGTTGCTCTAAGAATTTCATAAGTGCTGTGATACTTATTTTTCTTTTATGCACATTTAATTAGCGTTACATGTTGGACTCCTAGCTTTGTAGGCATAGAGAAAGGAGATCAAATGACACACGTAATCGTTTTCGCACTCCCACTTACATTTTTCATTGGCGTAGGAGTATTTATACACAACCTAAGTAAGTTTGTAATTCAGAAGTAAATAAAAATGGCCCCCAGGGAAATCCCTGGGGGCCATTTTTATTGTTCTTAGTAACGGTAAGTGTCTGACTTGTAAGGACCTTCAACTGCAACGCCGATGTAATCAGCCTGCTGCTTTGAAAGCTCAGTGAGCTTCACACCAAGTGCGTCAAGGTGAAGTCGAGCTACCTTTTCGTCGAGGTGCTTAGGTAGTACGTAGACCTTCTTCTCGTAGTTCTTAACGTTCATGAATAGTTCCATCTGAGCCATTACCTGGTTCGTGAATGAGTTACTCATCACGAATGATGGGTGACCAGTTGCGTTTCCAAGGTTAAGCAGGCGTCCTTCTGAAAGAAGAATGATTGCTCGTCCGTTTGGAAGGATCCACTTGTCAACCTGTGGCTTAATGGTTTCGCGCTTTACGCCAGCGAGGTTAGTAAGCCCAGCAATGTCGATCTCATTGTCAAAGTGACCAATGTTTCCAAGGATTGCCTGGTGCTTCATCGCCAGAATGTGCTCAACGGTAACGATGTCCTTGTTACCAGTTGCTGTGATGATGATGTCAGCGTAGGGAAGTGCTTCTTCGAGTGTCGTCACCTGGAAGCCGTCCATGGCTGCTTGCAGCGCACAGATTGGGTCGATCTCAGTAACGATTACTCGTGCACCCTGTCCACGTAGCGATTCAGCAGAACCCTTACCAACGTCTCCGTAACCACAAACAATCGCAACTTTTCCACCAATGAGTGTGTCAGTTGCCCGGTTGATGCCGTCAATGAGTGAGTGGCGACATCCGTACTTGTTGTCGAACTTTGACTTAGTAACAGCGTCGTTTACGTTGATTGCCGGGAACAGCAATGTTCCCGCGCGCTCCATTTCGTAAAGGCGCATTACACCAGTTGTTGTTTCTTCCGAAACACCAATGATGTCTTTCGCCATTGGAGCGAAGAACTTCTCGCCAGATGAAACAATCTTGTTGAGGAGCTGCAAGATAATGCGGTATTCCTCAGAGTCAGCAGTTTCTGGTGAAGGAACGCCACCAGCAAGTTCGAACTCACGACCCTTGTGGATGAGAAGCGTTGCGTCGCCACCGTCGTCAAGAATCATGTTCGGACCAGCGTGTCCCGGCCAGCGAAGCATCATTTCTGTGCACCACCAGTACTCGTCGAGTGTTTCGCCCTTCCAGGCGTAGACAGAAACCCCCTGAGGGTTCTCTGGCGTCCCGTTGGGTCCAACTACTACTGCAGCAGCAGCGTGGTCTTGGGTTGAGAAGATGTTGCAACTTACCCAGCGAACATCAGCACCAAGAGCCACGAGTGTCTCAATAAGCACTGCAGTCTGGATTGTCATGTGAAGTGATCCCGCGATGCGAGCGCCCTTCAATGGCTTAGATGCACCGAATTCTTTACGCATGGCCATGAGGCCTGGCATTTCGTGTTCAGCGAGGGTGATTTCCGCGCGACCGTAGTCGGCGAGTGAAAGGTCAGCAACTTTGAAGTCAAGGGTGCTAGAGGTCATTTTTTCTCCTAGAGATTTTGAATTGAACTTCCAGGCGCCGACCTCTGCCGATACGCCTTCATAAATGTTAGCGGCTAAGCGTTAACTCGGAACTCCACAACATCACCATCACGCATGACGTATTCCTTGCCTTCAATGCGTGCTTTCCCAGCGGCCCTAACGGCGACCATTGATCCGGCGTCCATGAGATCGCTAAAGGCCACAACTTCTGCCTTAATAAAGTGCTTTTGGAAGTCGGTGTGGATTACCCCAGCAGCTTCTGGAGCTGTGGCACCAATAGGAATTGTCCAGGCTCTGGTTTCCTTCGGTCCGGCGGTTAAGAAAGTCTGTAAGCCGAGTGTGTTGAATCCCACGCGACTTAGCTGTGAGAGGCCCGACTCAGTTTGGCCAAATGACTCGAGAAGCTCCAGCGCTTCTGCTTCATCGAGCCCTGCGAGCTCTGCTTCAAGTTTTGCGCACAGAACAATTGCTGGTGCTGGAGCGACGGAGGCAATGAGTTCATTACGTCTGGCTTCATTACCCATAGTTTCTTCATCAACGTTAAAGACATAGATGAATGGCTTGTCGGTGAGCAGGTGAACGTCGCTAAGGAACGATCGATCGAGTTTTTCAACTTTAGAGATAACTTTTCCATCGTTTAGTGCGGCACGAGCTTTTTCGAGTTCTGCGAGTTTGGCGACTGAGTCACCAGTATTTTTCTTGGCGTCTTTTTCTACGCGGTTCATTACTTTTTCGAGAGTTTGGAGGTCGGCGAGGATGAGCTCAGTCTCAATAGTGGCTACGTCACTCGCAGGATCAATCTTGCCGTCAACGTGGACTACGTCATCATCAATAAATGCGCGCACAACTTCGCAGATGGCGTCAGATTCACGAATAGATGCCAAGAACTGGTTACCAAGTCCTTCACCTTCAGAGGCGCCCTTAACAATTCCCGCAATGTCCACAAATGTCACTGCCGCAGGGAGGATCTTTTCGGACCCGAAGACTTCAGCCAGCTTCGGGAGGCGGCTATCTGGAACGGAGACAATTCCGGTGTTTGGCTCAATGGTGGCGAAGGGGTAATTGGCAGCCAAAACGTTGTTATTTGTAAGGGCATTGAAAAGTGTTGATTTTCCAACATTTGGGAGACCGACGATGCCGATTGAGAGTGCCATAAGAATTTCAAGGCTAGTGCAAAACATAGATTCTTCTTAAATCCCTCTTAATTAAGGGCCATACACTTTCATCAAGTAAGGAGATCCTATGCAAAGGTCTAAAGCATTTTTTTCTTGGTCAGTAACAGGATTATTGACATTGATGATCGTCGGAGCGATTGGGGCGTTGACCTTAAAGTCAGCACCTAACTCAACCATTGGCGTAACTCAAACAACTATTAGCTCTGGCGTTGCTGGTGCAGCCCCAGCCCCAGCCCCAGCCCCAGCCCCAGCACCACAAGCTTCTTCAAGTAACTCAAATGCACGAACTGTTTCTGCAAGTGACACCGCAACTACAACGACTGTCAAAGCACCTTCAGGGTCTCTCACCACAATTCCAGCTGGAGCAGTTATTGTTCCCGCTCCGACTGGTCATGAAGCCAGTGAAGGTGGCGAAG
>CAIKVF010000105.1 GCA_903830745.1 uncultured Actinomycetes bacterium
GCGTGCTTCGTCCCGGTGGCACCATGGCCATCACCGTTCCGAGATTTGGTCCAGAACTAATCAACTGGGCGCTCTCAGACGCATATCACAACGTTCCTGGTGGACACATTCGTATCTTTAGAAAGTCGCAACTAAAGAAGCGACTTACTTCAGTAGGCATGCAAGTAACTGGTCACCACTACGCGCACGGACTACACAGTCCTTACTGGTGGCTAAAGTGTTTAGTCGGCACGAAGAACGACCAGAACTGGTTCGTTCGCCAGTATCACAAGCTTCTCGTCTGGGACATTGTGAAAGGTCCTCGCACAACTCGTTACATGGAAAAAGTACTTGCACCACTCATGGGTAAGTCCATTATTTTTTACTTAGTGAAGCCTCTGTAGCCATGTCACTTACGTCACAGCACATGTCGGGTGTTCCGGGAATTCTTACCTCGGATCAGATTGCACAAACTGCGAAGCAGCTCAGCACGTTGCAAGTGACAAGCGGACAGATTCCTTGGTTCCCTGGCGGTCACTGTGACCCGTGGAACCACGTTGAAGCAGCCATGGCACTCACTATTACTGGGTACCAGCAAGAAGCTCGCGCCGCATACAAGTGGTTAGCGGACATGCAGCTCAAAGATGGCAGCTGGTTCAACTACTACGTAGGCGCACACGTCAAAGACTCTCGCCTCGACACAAATGTCTGTGCCTACATTGCTGCAGGTGTGTATCACTACTTACTCGTAACTGAAGATGTTGATTTCTGCGCAGAGATGTGGCCAACTGTTGAAGCAGCGATTGATTTTGTTCTTCGCTGGCAGCTAGGTGATGGCACGATTCGTTGGTCACTTGACTCACTTGGTCGACCAGAAACGTACGCACTGCTAACAGGATCATCTTCAATCTTTCACTCACTTCGATGCGCTGTGGCACTTGGTGAGCGACTCGGACACGCTAAACCTGCGTGGGAACTTGCTGCAGGTCGCCTAGGTCACGTAGTTGCTCATCACCCAGGAGCATTTGCTCCAAAGAACGAATTCGCCATGGACTGGTACTACCCAATCTTTAGTGGTGCCCTTCACGGCGCTGCAGGCGAGAAGCGCATTAAAGATGGCTGGGAGCGTCACGTAATGGACGACTTCGGCGTTCGCTGCGTTTCTACGAATGACTGGGTCACCGCTGCAGAAACTGCAGAGTGTGTTCTTTCACTTGATGCACTCGGCCTCACGACACAGGCACTTGATCTTTTTTCATGCACCACGCGTCACCGTCGTGAAGATGGTGCGTACTGGACTGGTATTGCGTACCCTGACGCAGTTACGTTCCCTCACGCAGAAACTTCTAGTTACACCTCAGCGGCAATTATTTTGGCCGCGGACGCACTCAGTTCTTCTTCACCAGCTGCTGGACTATTTCGCCACGAAGTACTCGGCGAACCACTTGACCTTCCTGAACCAGGATGTCGAATTAACTAACTCGGCGAAGTACGCGAAGCGATCCTTCGTCACCGATCTCTTCGAATTCTCCACTCTCACGGGCGGCTAGATAAATCTCGTATGGTGGACGTCCACCGTCTGCTGGATTTGGGAATACGTCGTGGATGAGCAGTAGTCCGCCATTAACAATCTTCGGCGTCCATGCTTCGTAATCTGCCCAAGCAACTTCTTTGCCGTGACCGCCATCAATAAAGAGAACGTCGAGTGGTTGCGCAAAATGCTTGGCTACAACAATTGACGGCCCAACTAGACCTACAA
>CAIKVF010000106.1 GCA_903830745.1 uncultured Actinomycetes bacterium
CAGTACCAAGATCGACCGCCATGTCACGGCCTAAGAATGAAAAACGCCTATCAACCATAAAAACCCTTTAACGAGGGAACCGACAAACGCCCTCTTCTAACTACAACGCTAGGCCAAGACAGTCACTCGCAGGCGGTAAATCTTTTTTAAGCCAGTTCTGGAAAGAAGATTCCTATTTCACGCTTCGCAGAATCAGCTGAATCTGAGCCATGAATGAGGTTCTCACTCATTTCGGTCGCTAAATCACCTCGGATAGTGCCAGGGGCTGCGTTCTTAGGGTCCGTGGCACCCATGAGGGTGCGAACTGCCTGCCACGTGTCCTGAGGTCCTTCGACGATCGCTACGAGCACTGGGCCGCGGGTAATGAAGTCAACGAGTGGTGCGTAATAGGGCTTGCCCTCATGCTCGGCGTAGTGAAGCTCTGCAGTAGCGCGGTCGAGCGTCATTTCCTTTGAGGTAGCGATTGTGAGTCCAATTGCTTCAATGCGACCAATGATTTCGTCACCAAGTCCACGTTCAAGCGCGTCTGGTTTGAGAATGATGAGGGTTCTATCCATACCCAAAATCTAACAGCCCTACGAAAGGTGTCTAGAAGCGACGTGCATTACTTCAGCGCGGACCTCGGCGACGAGATACAAACTTCCAGCGGCGACAATCAAATCTTCATCAGTTGAGTGCTCTCTCGCATACGCAAGTGCTGCTGCGACACTCGGGTGCTCAATGGCAACTCCCCCAGCGTCTCTAACCGCCTGGGCAACATCGTGTGCGCTTGCAGCTCTAGGTGAATGAGGAGCGCAGCAATGAAACTCTGTGAACCCGAGCTCTACTAGCGGTGTCACCATGTCAATAATCTCTCGGCCAGTGAGCATTCCAAGAATGCAGCGTCGTGTTCCCTCAACGTGAAATGCGCCGTCGAGTGTGGCGACAAGTGCTCGAACGCCCGCAGGGTTATGTGCACCATCGACCACAATCATTGGCTTGCGAGAAATGAGTTCCATGCGACCGGGCATGCGCACGCTGCGCAAGGTTTCACGAATAACTTCTTCACCAAGTGCTCGACCTAGGAATGCCTCAGCACAAACAATCGCGGTTGCCGCGTTTACTCCTTGATGAATTCCGTGAAGTGAGACCAGAACTTCTTCGTAGTGCTCATAGGGAGTCTTCAGAGTAATTGCACGACCCCCAAGAGCAAGTTCATTTCGCTCAAGTGAGAATTCAGATTCAATAGCCCAAAGCGTAGATCCGAGTTGCGCTGCCTTCTTCTTCGCAATCTCAACAACTATGGCGTTAGTGGTTGCGACAATGGATATGCCTTCTTGTCGGAAAATGCCAACTTTGTCAGATGCAATGGCACTGATTGTTGTGCCAAGCACCGCAGTGTGATCAAGATCAACATTGGTGAGAACCGCGACGTCACTACTAATAACGTTTGTCGAGTCCCACGTGCCACCCATGCCCACTTCAATGACCGCAACGTCTACGCCTTCATCTGAGAAGTGCAGCAACGCAGCAACCGTGAGCAGCTCGAACCGTGTGAGCTGTATTCCAGTTACTGACTCGACGTCATTTAAGCGACTGAAGAGTCCAATAAATGTGTCATCATCAATTGCTTCGCCGTTAAGTGCAATGCGCTCGTTAACAGCGTGTAAGTCTGGACTAGTAAAAGTTCCAACGCGAAGCCCTGTAGCGCCAAGCAGAGCGCTCGTGAGTGTTGTTGTGGTTCCCTTACCGTTGGTTCCAGTGATGTGGATTGTCGGGTAATCGTTCTGTGGATCAGCAAGCATTGCGAGCGTGTCAAAAATTGGTGCCAGCGTTGGCAGTTCTTGACGGTTAGGAGCAACACGTTCAAAGTCGACGAGCGATTCAAGCCAGGTCAGAGCCTCAACGTACGACTCGAACTGCACTACTTAGCTCGCTCGACGGGTGCGCGTCGCCTTTCGCATTTCATAGTTTGGTGCAGTCTTATCACGCACAGAATCTGCAGTAACTACACAGCGAAGTACATCTTTACGACCCGGAACGTCATACATAGCTTCAAGTAGAACGCTTTCAAGAATTGACCTGAGTCCACGAGCACCGGTGCCACGCTCAACAGCGAGGTCCGCAATTGCTTCTAGTGCAGGCTTTTCAATTACGAGCTCTACGTCGTCCATTGCCATCACCTGGGTGAACTGCTTTACGAGTGAGTTCTTTGGTTCTGTAAGAACGTTGATGAGCATGTCGCGTGTGAGCTGCTGAACGGCTCCAACAATTGGAAGTCGACCAATGAATTCAGGAATAAGTCCAAACTTCGTCAAGTCTTCTGGAAGTGCGTGACGGAACAGTTCTACGTCGCCAGACTTCTTGCCCTCAACTGGTGCGTTAAAGCCCATTGACTTCTTTCCGAGGCGACGCTCAATGATCTCTTCGAGACCGGAGAACGCTCCACCGCAGATGAACAAGATGTTCGCAGTGTCAATAGTGATGAATTCTTGGTGAGGGTGCTTGCGGCCGCCTTGTGGTGGAACGCTCGCAACAGTACCTTCAAGAATTTTTAGAAGGGCCTGCTGAACACCTTCACCCGAAACGTCACGGGTGATTGAGGGGTTTTCAGACTTGCGAGCAATCTTGTCGATTTCGTCAATGTAAATAATTCCTCGCTCTGCGCGCTTGACATCAAAGTCAGCAGCAGAGAGAAGTTTTAGAAGAATGTTTTCGACGTCTTCACCAACGTACCCAGCTTCAGTGAGCGCAGTGGCGTCAGCAATTGCGAATGGAACGTTGAGCATGCGAGCGAGCGTTTGTGCCAGGAATGTTTTTCCACATCCCGTTGGTCCAAGTAGCAGAACGTTGGACTTCGCAACTTCTACGTCGTCGTCATGAAGTGGTCCAGACTGAATTCGCTTGTAGTGGTTGTAGACCGCAACAGAAAGAATCTTCTTAGCGTCTTCTTGACCAATGACGAATTCATCAAGGAACGATGAAATCTCTCGAGGTGTTGGGAGATCTTCAAGTACGAGTTCAGGACGGTCCCCGAACTCGTCAGCAATGATGTCATTGCAGAGGTCAATACACTCATCGCAAATGTAGACACTGGGTCCAGCAATGAGCTTCTTAACCTGTTTTTGACCTTTAGCGCAGAAACTGCACTTAATAAGGTCGCTATTTTCGCCAAACTTTGCCACGGAAAACCTCCGACACGACCTCCGCCTTGTTCCATCCTAGGTGGTGAAGGGGCAAAAAAATGGTACCTATGGACGCTTAGAGATCACTTCGTCAATGAGGCCGTATTCAACGGCCTGTGCTGCACTGATGATGAAGTCACGGTCAGTGTCTTTGGTTACCTTCTCGACGCTTTGACCAGTGTCTGCAGCAAGCATCTCATTGAGCGTGTCCTTCATGTGAAGAATTTCTCTCGCTTGAATTTCAATGTCTGTTGCTTGTCCACCAACGCCACCCCACGGTTGGTGCATAAGCACGCGTGAGTGTGGAAGAGCGTAGCGCTTGCCCTTGGCTCCAGCGCCAAGAAGTACTGCAGCAGCAGATGCAGCTTGTCCGAAGCAGAACGTCGAAACGTCTGGCTTTACGTACTTCATGGTGTCATAGATCGCAAAGAGTGCAGTGATCTCTCCACCAGGTGAGTTGATGTAAAGGTTGATGTCCTTATCTGGGTCTTCAGACTCGAGGAACAACATCTGTGCGCAAATGAGGTTCGCGATCGTGTCGTCAATGCCTGTGCCAATGAAGATGATGCGTTCCTTCAAGAGTCGGCTGTAGAGGTCGTAGGCGCGCTCGCCTCGGTTTGATGTCTCGATAACTGTTGGTACGAGATAGTTCATTGCTTTGAAGTGTTCGTTCACGTTTCTACCTTATGCGTCTAAGTCTTGACTTTGGTCAACCTTGAGAAGTTCGCGGTCAATTTCCACGCCATCAGGGTCAACGAAGGTCACGTTGTCATTAAGCCAGCGTGAAGCCTTCATCTTTGCGACTTCAGCCTGGAAGGTAACAACTCGTCCAGAGTCACGGAGATTTTGACGAAGGATTTCTGGCTTCGTGCTCATTGCCTCTGCTGTGGAGATGAGTTCTTCTTCAATTTCAGCTTCAGTTGGCTCAATCTTCTCAGCCTTAACGAGCGCACGAAGTCCAAGGTCAATTCGAACTGCACGCACTGCGTCAGTACGAAGTGTTGCGAGCAGGTCGTCAGGTGTCTGGTTCGTAATTTGCAGGAACGTCTCTAGGTTCAAGTTCTGCTGTGAAAGACGGTGACCTAGGTCGTGAAGTCGTTCGTTTGTTTCACTTGAAATCAGTAAGTCTGGAGCAAGTTCTTCAGGAACAAGGTCACTGAGAGCCACGAGCACGGCGTCACGCTGTGACATCTGTGCTTCGACAACCTTCATGCGACGCATCTGAGAAATGATTTGCTCACGCATCTCATCAACAGTCTTCCATTCAGTATTTTCTTCTACCCAAGCGTCATTGAGTTCAGGCATTACTCGCTCTTTAACCTGCTTGAGCTTGAGTTCGTACGTTGCGGTTTCTGTGGTGCCAGCAAATGTTCCGTTGAGCTTCAAATCTTCGCCAGCCTTAAGGCCAACAATGAGTTCATCAACACCTTCTGTGATTACACCTGATCCAACTGTGTACATGTAGTCAGACATTTCAAATGGCTCGTCCGCAGAGTTGAGCTTCTGCATACGTACGTCCATAGTTACAAGGTCGTTGAGTGCAATAGGACGATCAACGTCACGAAGTTCAGCGTCTGGTTCGCGGAAACGGTCAATCTGCTTTAGAACTTCAGCATCAGTTACGTTCGGTGAAGGAATTTCAACGCGAAGGTCACGGTGACCCTTAATGCTTGCTTCAGGGCGAACTTCAACTTCGGCTTCGAACTTAAGCGGACCAGATTCTTCGCCATCGGTGATGTTGATGTCAGGTTGACCAATTGGGTCAGTCAATGTGTCTGACACTGCGTGAGCGTAGAAGTCTGGCATTGAGTCACGAATTGCTTCGGCGCGTAGTGCTTCGATACCACCTAGGTGAGCGATCAGTACGTTCTTAGGAACTTTGCCCTTACGAAAACCTTTAATAGAGACCTGCTTAGACAGAGACTTGGCAGCAGCCTCCATGGCGTCATTCATTTCGGTTTCGTCGACCTCAACGGTGAGCTTGATTCGGTTGTTTTCTAGAGTTGATGAAGTTGCGCGCATAGGGATATAGAGCCTACCGGCTGAGAGCGAAATCTCTAAATCACTATGGGCATGGCCTGGCTAAAGGCTTGCGCCATGGCCTGATCGCCCCTGACATCAGTCGCCGAAGCATTAAGAAAGGCCTCAGCACCAATGCGCCCGGCACAGCGTCGCCAAAAGAGGGCTACGGGAGTTGTTATCTCAAGAACTGGCTGCTCTTCTGTCATATCGACGGCAATACAGCGACCGTCAACGACTTTGAACATCAGAAGTCG
>CAIKVF010000107.1 GCA_903830745.1 uncultured Actinomycetes bacterium
CAATGACGCCGTTGCGCTTTCAACTATTCACCGATCAAAAGGTCTTGAGTTCCAGTGTGTGGCCGCCGTTGGATGGGCTGAAGGCATTCTTCCTAATTACAACGCAGCTACCCCATCAGAGTTTGCTGAAGAAAAGCGCCTCGCGTACGTTGCACTAAGTCGCGCTGAAAACTCACTGTTTATTTCATACAGCAAAGCAACTGATGACGAAAGGTTCCCTGATCGTCAGCCTTCTAGGTTCCTAGGTCCAGTCGACGCAGCTGTTAAAGAAATTGAAAAGCGAAATGCACCAGTAACTGGTGAAGACCGCAAGGCTCGACTCGCTGCCATTAGAGCGGAGCTAGAAGCAGCTGTACAAGAAAACTCCTAAAGAGCAAATTCTCCAACCACTGGTGCGTGGTCTGATGGTTTCTCGGCTTTTCTTGCTTCTCTGTCGACGTAGCTCGCTGTTGCTTTTTCTAACAACCCGTCGTCAACGTACAGAAGATCAATTCGCAGTCCCCAACCTCGTCGAAATGAGCCGTTGCGGTAATCCCACCATGAATAGCTCGGATCCTCGGGGTGCAATTTTCTCGTGAGATCGTTAAGGCCCGTTGCCTCAATCGCACGAAGCGCTTCACGCTCAGGTTCGCTGACGTGGGTCGCGCCTTCGAAGACGCTCGGGTCGTAGCAATCGAGGTCGCTCGGCGTCACGTTGAAGTCACCACCAACAACAATGTGCTGATCTTTGTCTCGCTGCGCAACTAAATCTTTGAGCTTCGCTAGCCATTCAAGTTTGTAGACGTAGTGCGGATTATCAAGTGATCGGCCGTTGGGGATGTAACAGGAGTACACGCGAAGCGGTCCGCATGTTGCTCCAATGATTCTGGCTTCAGGGTCGTCGTCACCGAAACCTCTGGTTACATCGCTGAGTCCCACCTTGGAGAAGATGGCCACACCGTTCCACTGACCCTGGCCGTAATGAGCAGATTCGTAACCGAGTTCACTTAACTGCGTGAAGGGAAATTTTGCGTCAGTTTGTTTTGTCTCTTGGATGAGGAGAACATCAGGCTGTGCGCTCTGAATCCATTCTTCAACTCGTGGCCAGCGCGCCGTGAGTGAGTTGACGTTCCAGGTCGCTACTTTCACGACAGATCAGCAAGTACAAACAACAAGTCTGCTTCTACAGCGACTTCACCATTCACTGTTGCACGGCCGTGGCCTTTGCCACCTCGAGCAGAGAGCCTGGTCATTTCAGTTTCTAGTGTCACGGTGTCACCGGGAACTACCTGTCGGCGAAAACGAGCGTTCTCAACTCCGCCAAAGAGTGGAAGGCGTCCGGTGTAACGCGGATCAGCAAGTACTGCAACGCCACCGCACTGTGCAAGTGACTCAAGAAGCAGTACACCTGGAGTTGTTGGACGGCCAGGAAAGTGTCCAGGAAAGAACCATTCATCACCGGTGAGTGTCCAGGTCCCTACTGCGCGAATACCAGGTTCGATGCTGATCATTTTGTCGAGCAATAAAAACGGTGCTCGGTGAGGTAACCAGTCAATCGGATCTAGCGATAGTTCGCTCACGGAAGTGACAATTCTGCGATACGTCGCTCGCTGTCTACGGTAACTAGTTTGAAGAGCTTCTTATCGCCACGTTTTAATGCATCACGGGCACGAATTGGTGCTGGATTTCCGAGCGAAGTAGTTGGTGCATAACACTCAATCAGCTTTCCACCCTTAATTGTCACCTTGATGACGGCACCGTGAGACGTGAACGCAGTTACTTCGCCTTCAACGCGTGAACCAACTCGGTAGGTCGAGCGAAAGACTGAGAAATCAGTCTCAGGATTAACTGGCTGGCGACCACGACGAAGAGCAACAACTGGTGGCGTCTGCTTTGTTGCTTTCTTCGTAGGCTTCGCTGGTGCCTTTTTAGGCGTTGGCTTCTTTGCCGGAACAACTTTTTTAGCTGGAGACTTCTTCGCGGGCTTGGCGACTTTCTTCACTGGCTTCGCTGGAGCCTTCTTCGCGGTCTTTGCAGTCTTAACTGGAGTAAGCGTCGTGCCAATTGATGGCTTCGCACCATTTGGAAGTGACACTGCAAGCTTCTTTGTTGGCAGTGTGCTCTTTGTTGCACGCACCGGAAGACGCGGGGTGAAGACCCAGCCAACTGTTGGTACTGGCTTTCCACCAATCAAGCGGCCTTCGTTAAAGAGCCACTTGTACTGAGACTGAAATTCCTGGAATGAGTCGTTGCTCAACACAACAGCGTTGATGCGGTCAGCAATTTTCAAAATGAAGGCGTCGCCTCTGCCAATTGCACCAGCAGGAGGTGTAACAATTTCGCCTGCGAGCTCAGCATCTTTAAACTTTGAGCGCTCAGAACTTGCTACTCGGTGCTCGAACGAAGCATCAACGACAACAATTACTTCAGCACCAGGATTCTCATCTTGGAAAGCACGAACTGCTTCGTCGAGCTGCGCCAAACTTGGAACCTTTCGGTTCTCTGTAGCGAAGTTCGATCCGTCTACAACTACTCGTAGACGAGTCTTTGAAGTCATCCGATTGACCGGTCAAGCAGATCTGACTGCTCCGCTGCGTGAACAAGTCCACTTCCAGTTGCTGGACTGGCAGATTCTGCACGTGCGATGTGACGTACTTTCTTGTCACGCATTGAGCTGTGCATTTGGAGGTGAACAAATGGCCAACATCCCATGTTCTCTGGCTCTTCTTGCAGCCAAACTACTTCTTCCAGGTTGGGATAGCTGTTAACGATTTCTTCAATGCGCTCAGTTGGCCATGGGTAGATCTGCTCTACGCGCACAACAGCAACGCTTGAAGCGTTCGTTTCGTCACGTCGTGCAATTGCTTCGTGAGCAATTTTTCCAGTTGCTAGCACTACGCGCTTAACGTTCTTCGCCTCAACTGACTTATCACCTAGGACCGTCTGGAATGAACCTGATTCAAACTCACTTAGTGGCGAGCGAGTTTGCACAGCACGAAGCATTGACTTAGGCGTGAAGACAATAAGTGGCTTCTTGTGCTCGCGCAGCACTTGGCTACGTAGCAAGTGGAAGTACTGAGCAGACGTGGTTGGCTGAGCAACGCGCAAGTTGTTTCGTGCACAGAGAGACAAGAAACGCTCGATGCGACCACTGGAGTGCTCCGGACCCTGTCCTTCATAACCATGTGGCAGCAGCATTACAACGTTTGCAGTCTGCCCCCACTTGTCTTCAGCTGCAACGAGGAAGTTGTCAA
The DNA here is from genome assembly GCA_903830745.1 of uncultured Actinomycetes bacterium. Lineage (GTDB taxonomy): Bacteria > Actinomycetota > Acidimicrobiia > Acidimicrobiales > RAAP-2 > RAAP-2. The sequence goes on from CAIKVF010000107.1 coordinate 3,234, forward strand.
TAACAATTTCTGCACCATTGACAAAGTCACCAAACTGCGCTTCCCACGCAACGAGCGTGTTCTGCGCTTCAACTGAGTACCCGTATTCAAATGCAAGTGCGGCGTATTCACTAAGGAACGAGTCGCGCACGGTAAAGAATCCCTTGGCTGCGCTCATGCTCGCTAGTGGAACGTGTTGTGCACCATTTTCGTAGTCAATGAGTGCGGCGTGGCGGTGTGAGAACGTTCCACGACGTGAGTCTTGACCCATAAGTCGAACGTTTGAGCCCTCAAGAACAAGTGACCCAAAGGCCATTGCTTCTCCAAGCGCCCAGTCAACTTCGCCTGATTCCACGAGTTGGTTGCGTTGCTGGAACTGACGCTCAAGCTTCGGGTGAATGGTGAAGCCTTCTGGCGCTGAAACTGTTGCTTTCGCAATTTCGAGCAGCGTTGCTTTAGTGACACCACTTTGAGGATGTGCCGTGTCTGCAGGAATTGCAGCGTGTGGAACACCATCAAGTTTTGGAACTGGAACGGTACGAACTTCATCAAGCACGCTTTGTAGACGTGTGTTGAAGTCATCGAGTGCGGCTTCAGCTTCTTCAATTGAAAGATCGCCACGGCGTACGAGAGACTCGGTGTACATCTTTCGCACCGGACGCATCTGATCAATGATCTTGTACATCTGTGGCTGCGTGTAACTAGGGTCGTCACCTTCGTTGTGACCGTGACGGCGGTAACAAACAATGTCAATTACAACATCGCGGTGGAACTGCTCACGGTAATCAAATGCCATACGTGCAACCTGCGCACAGGCTTCAGGGTCGTCGCCGTTGACGTGGAAAATTGGTGCCTGAATCATTTTCGCAACGTCAGTTGAGTAGAAACTTGAACGTGCTGAATCTGGTGCAGTGGTGAATCCAACTTGGTTGTTAATGACAATGTGAATCGCCCCTCCAACGCGGTAACCAGAGAGTTGCGAAAGGTTAAGAGTTTCTGCAACAACACCCTGACCCGCGAATGCAGCATCACCATGAATAAGTAGTGGAAGGTATGGGTACTGCTTGCTTGACTTGACCTTCTTTGTTCCGTCACTTGGACGAAGTACTAAGTCCTGCTTAGCGCGAACAATTCCCTCAACAACGGGAGCCACGGCTTCGAGGTGAGATGGGTTTGACGCCATTGAAACTTCAATGGTCGCCCCTCGTTGGTTCTTAAAGACACCTCGAGCACCCTTGTGATATTTCACGTCACCACTCCCCTGAACACTTTCAGGGTCAAGGTTTCCTTCGAACTCAGAGAAGATGTCGCTGTAGGACTTACCAACAATGTTCGCGAGAACATTCAGACGTCCACGGTGCGCCATTCCAATAACGGCTTCCTTCGCTCCTACGTCTGCTGCTGCATCAAGAATTGTTTGTAGCGCAACAATTGTTGATTCGCCACCTTCAAGTCCGAA
>CAIKVF010000108.1 GCA_903830745.1 uncultured Actinomycetes bacterium
AACGTTGTGATATGCGTCTGAAAGCGCCCAGTTGATTAGTTCTGGACCAAACCTCGGAACAGTAATGGCCATGGTGCCACCGGGACGAAGCACGCGAGCAAGTTCGCGCATTGCGCCAACATCATTAGGAATGTGCTCAAGCACTTCAGAACAAATAACACGGTCAAATGTTCCGTCAGGAAATGGCAGTGCTAGTGCGTCACCTTGTACTGAGGCGGTGTGCAGGTTGGGAGTAGTTAACTCGCCAGCTTGCACCATGGCAGCGAACGTTGCAGCAACGCCTTCAACCTCATCGCGCCCTGCGTCAAGTGCGACAACATTGGCGCCTCTGCGAGCAGCTTCGAATGCGTGGCGTCCGAATCCGCAACCGAGGTCAAGAATCTTGTCACCAGTCTTAAGTCCCAGAATGTCGTAATTAGCAGTAAGCATTATTCAAAGTCCATCGATGCTGGTAGTGGGGTTTTATTAAGAATTGCGTCGTAGCAAGCAGCTGTTCCACGTGCAGTTACTTCCCACGTGAAGCGCTCCGTAACGCGCACTCGCCCAGCGTCACCGAGCTTCTTGCGAAGTGGTGCATCATCAAGCAGGTCACGAATAGCAGCAACAAGAGCTTCAGGATTATTTGGCTCAACGAGGATTCCCGTTTCACCGCTCACACCAACAACTTCGGGCAGTGCGCCACCAGTTGTTGCAATCACTGGAACCGCACAGCTCATTGCTTCAATGGCAGGCAGTGAGAAGCCTTCGTAGAGACTTGGCACGACAGCGATTTCTGCTTCACCGTAGAGGCGAGCAAGTTCTTCGTCAGTAACGCCAGAAATTGTTGTCACGATGTCATTGAGTCCGAGGCGGTCCATAGTTTCTTGCACACGGCCCTTGGCCTTGGGCTTTCCAATGACAATCAGGTCAATGTCGCGCTCGGTGCGAAGTTTCGCAACTGCTTCAAGGAGAGGAACGAGGCCCTTCATTGGAACATCGCTGCTGGTAGTCACCATGAGGCGTCCAGTTTTCTTCACAACATCGGCGTACGGCTTAAAGACTGTGTGATCAACACCAACCGGAACGACCGTAAGACGCTCGAGTGGGACTTTCATCTGTGCGTTGATGTCTTTCTTCGAGTTATGAGACACAGTGAGCACCGCTGGAAGTCGTTTTACAGTGCGCACCTGCATGCGAAGGAAACCAAACCAGCGTCTCGTGGTGTAGCGCTTCCACATTCCCTCTGCGTGGTCGAGTGCAATTGAGCGGTCCACAGTAATTGGGTGGTGCAACGTTTCTAGAAGTGGCCATCCAGCTTTGTGAAGACTCATGATGCCAGTTCCAATGCACTGGTTGTCATGAATAATGTCAAAGTCAGCGCGACGCTTCTTCAAGATTTTCTTAATACGAAGTGAGTACGCGAGCGGCTCGCCAAATCCGCCGGTGCACATCACCGCGAATTCAGCTAAGTCTGCGAGTGATGTGAACTCACTCATTGCAGGAACGCGGAATGGATCTGGGTTGCGGTAGAGGTCGAGTCCACGCACTGGCGTGAAGCCAACGCCTTCGTCAAGTTCTGGCCATGGAGGACCAGAGAAAACTTCAACGCTGTGTCCGAGTCGAACAAGTTCACGAGTTAGGTGACGCGTGTAGACACCCTGGCCACCACACTGAGGGTTTCCTCGGTAAATAAGAAAAGCAATTCGGTGCTTGCCTGGTTGCGCCGGACGTGGCTCAATACGACCTGGGACCGTGATGGTCTTAGAAAGGGCCCAAGACGCTCTGGTCTCGGCGATGGTCTGCTTGATTGGACGAGGCAAGAAATACTGCTTTCGGTTCGGCGAAGTCATCCATTCTCCC
>CAIKVF010000109.1 GCA_903830745.1 uncultured Actinomycetes bacterium
AGTTCTGCAAAAGGTTCAACAACTTCGGCTGGCGACATGCTCACGAGCCAAACTTCATCTCCTTGAGATAAGTGATGGTCAATAAGTTCCAGTGCTTCGGCGTAGATGAGTGGCTCAATGAGCTCGGTAATTGATTCGGCGACAAGCTCACGTATTTCATCTGCGTCCCATCCCTTGGTGACTTTAAGAACAGATTCACGAATCTTGGTGAGCTTTTCTTCATCAGCACCAAATCGCAAGAACAGCATCTGGCTAATAACGCCCCACGCGAGTGTCCTGCGTCGAAGCATTCCGCGGGCGTGAAATTCGGGACCGAGTGCAACGAGAGATGACTTTGCAATAACTGTCTTGTCGAGATCGAAGAAAGCTGCGCGCACGTCTCTAATGCTAGGCCTCTTTAGCCAAGTTACTGAAAGGTACTAAAAAGAATTAACCAATAAAGGCAGCAGAGCACTCACTTGTGGCGCCTTCTTGTGCCATAAGAATCACGTGGTCATGCTCTAAGAATCGCATTGTTGGTGTAGGGATGATTGCTTGGCCACTGCGAACAACTCCAACCACTTGCACTAATCCATCGAGGCGTAGTTCATCAAGTGTGCTGTTGTTAACAATTGCTGGTGCAGTGGAGGCGAGGGTTACCTCGATGAGCTGCATTTTCCCACTAGCGAGCGACATCAGATTAATTATTGATCCAACCTCTACTGCTTCATCAACGAGTGATGTAATCAGTGCTGGCGTTGAAACCGAGACGTCAACACCCCATGATTCATTAAAGAGCCAGGTGTTACGTGCATTGTTAATGCGAGCAATCACTCGAGGGACAGCAAATTCCTGCTTCGCGAGCCAGCTGACAACCAAATTGTCTTCGTCGTCACCGGTTGCAGCAATTACTACGTCAACGCTGCGAAGTCCTATTGCAGAGAGACTTGCGTATTCGCATGCATCAGCAGCGACAACATTTATTCCAGGGTGCTGCTGCTTAATTTTTTCTGCAACGGGGTTTGACTGTTCCATCAACGTCACATCATGGTGACGATCAATGAGGTCGAGTGAAATTGCAATGCCGACTGATCCGCCTCCAGCAATAACTACTTTCATGACTGTCCTCCTTCAAGAACAGCCTTTAGCTTGGCGAGCCCAGCATTTGTTACGAGACATTCAATGATGTCGTCTTCTTGAGAGAACAGTTCATCAACGTTTAGGCGACCAACACCACTTCGAACGAGTCCAACAACCTTTACGTCGTTGTCATTATTAAAGAACTTGATTGGTTTTCCAGCCAGGTGATCTGGGACAACTCGCTCAACGAGGTGCAACGTGTCAGTTCCGTCACTCCACTCAATGGCGTCATCAGAAGGAATAATCCAGCGCTTTACCTGCTTGGTGGTCCACAGCGAAGTAGCAACTGTTGGGATGCCAAGCTTCATGTAAATACCGGCACGCTGAGGGTCGTAAATTCTTGCAACTACATTTTTGATTTGGTAGTTATCGCGCGCAATTCGAGCGCAGAGAATGTTCGAGTTGTCTCCGCTAGTAACAGCAGCGAGTGCGTCAGCGTGGCTGGCGTCTGCTTGAAGCAAGATTTCACGGTCAAAGCCTGAGCCGACCAGTGTTTTGCCGCTAAAACGTGTCAGACGGCGAAATGCGTCACGGTTTTTGTCGATAACGACAACTGAATGTCCTTCTTCAGATAGCTGCATTGCTAATTCAGATCCGACTCGGCCGCAGCCAACCACAACGATGTGCATTAAGCCAGTTGACCACACTTTCGTTATAAAACGCAAGTATTGACGTTAAACCTGCCTGGTTGGTTTAGTGTTGACTACGTGTCAGAAGCCGATAAGCAGATCTCAAGTAACACTCGTGTACTTACTTCTCACGCAAATATCAGCACCGTTTATCCTGAAACTTTAGGCTACCGCGTCAAGCGAGCACTGCTTGGAAAACCTTTTGTTTCTGAACAATTAGCGGGCGAGCGAATCAATAAACCGGTTGGGCTTGGGGTTCTTGCTCCAGACTGCATTTCTTCTTCGGCGTATGGCGCTGAACAGATCCTGACGCAATTGACACCTTTTATTGGTCTTGCTGCGTTCTCACTGCTCGTCCCAATCATGTTCGTCATCATTGGTGTTTTGTTACTTGTTACGTTGTCATATCTCGATGTGATTGGTTATTACAGTGCCGCTGGTGGTTCCTACATAGTTGTTCGAGAAAACTTCGGTCCTAAAACTGCAACGGTAACTGCAGCTGCACTTTTGATTGACTACATCGTTACTGTGGCCGTTCAGTGCAGCGCGGGAACTGCAGCATTAACGAGTGCTGTTCCTTCATTAGTTCCATACACAGTGGTCATAACCGTCGCAGTTGTACTTATTCTCATATATGTAAATTTGCGAGGAGTCAGAGAAGCAGGAAGTTTCTTTGCGTTCCCGACGTATTTCTTTATCACCATGATGACTGGAACAATCATTTTCGGTGTCACCAAGTACTTCTCAGGATCACTGCACCACTTAGCTCAGCCTGCAACAAACCTTCTTGTTGATGGTCGCTTGGGAACTGGCGGCCACGGTCTCTTGATGGGTGTTGCATTCCTGTCCCTGCTGCGTGCTTACGCAAACGGTGGATCGTCGCTGACTGGACTCGAAGCGATTTCTAACGGTGTGTCGATTTTTAAAAAACCAGAAGCTCGCAATGCGCGAATTGTCATGGTGGTTATGTCGTGCACGCTTGCCTTCTTACTTCTTGGTACAACATTCCTCGCGAAATGGACACACGCACTTCCTTACGCTGCAGGTTCTCCAACAGTTGTGAGTCAAGAAGTATTAGCGGTGTTCGGCTCACACGGCCTTGGTCACATTGTTTTCTATTTAGTGCAGTTCGCAACAATGATGATTCTTTTCACCGGTGGCAACACGAGTTTTAATGGTTTCCCGTCTCTCTGTAACTACGTTGCTAATGATCAGTTCTTACCTCGTCAACTCACCAAGCGTGGTCACCGCTTAGCGTTCTCGAATGGAATTTTGGTTCTTGGTTCATTGGCGCTGGTACTTGTTCTTGCATTCAAAGCACAAGTCAATGGACTTATTGCGCTGTACGCAATTGGTGTGTTCACTGCATTCTCTATGGCTGGCGCAGGAATGGCAAAGAAGCACTTGAGTGAACGGGGACCACACTGGCGCAGAGGGCTAATTATTAATGCGCTGTCTTGCTTCGTGACATTAATCGTTGCTCTTATTTTTGCAGTCGTTAAATTCTCAGAAGGCGCATGGATTGCAGTAGTCGCTGGACCAATCATGGTTCTTGGTCTTCTACAAATGAACAAGTCGTACAGAAAAGAGAACGCTGTCTTTGAGGCATCTCGTTCCAGTGGCTCTACGGTTGCGAAGTTTAAATTGCACCGAGTTGTGGTCTTTGTAGATAGCTACGACATCGCAACTGAGCGCGCACTGCAGTACTGCGCCACGCTTAACCCATATTCAATTCGTGCAGTGCACTTCGACATTGACCCACTCGTTACAAAACGACTTGAAGCTGCATGGGGAGCAGAGAACTCTGCTTCAGCATCAATCAACCTAGAAGTGTTTGACTGCGAAGACCGACGCGTTGACCGAGCAGCGCTTGAACTTGTTGCTGACGTTGTGCGAGACCCTGATGTTTTCTGCATGGTTATCTTGCCGCGCAGAGGATTCTCATCAAGACTCCAGCGTTTGCTCCACGACCGCACTGCTGACTCCATTGCTGATGCGGTCATGCACATTCCACGTTCGGCGGCGACGATTATTCCTTATCGCATGGGCGACAAGAAGTTCACCGAAAACAAAGCTGTTGAAGTTGCAATGAGTGACGAAGTAAAGCGTGGTGGTGTTCGTGAAGACGCACACCTTGAAGCCGACGTCAAGCTCGCTGAGCGCTCTGTTGGTGCTGATCCAATTGGTGGACTGAAGGACCGTGAGCTTGTTGAGATTGCTGGTCGTGTTCGTGCGATGGCAATTTCAAATGAGAGTGGCGGTAGTGAACTACGTTGCACAATTGCTGACAACACCGGATCAGTCACACTCGTCTTTCAAGGCAGAAGTGAAGTACCAGGCATTGAGCGTGGAACACGTTTGTTGGTTCGAGGCACAGTTTCGTCACTTCGACGTGAGGCTGTCATATTGAACCCTCAGTACGAAATTGTCGCCACTCCTGACACTGAAGAATAAATTTTCTTGAAGCACCATTCGTCAGTAACTATCTGGCGATTGGCTCACTCTGGGCCTACGACCACGTTAGGTATGTAACAAGGGTGCCTCTAACCTTGCCTATCTTGTAGGGCGATACTTCTTCTAAAGTTTCGTCCCCTATTAATAGGTGAAAGGTGGTGAGCATGGCACGAGCGCTAGTAATTGTTGAATCAGTAGCAAAAGCAACCCGTATTCAGGGCATGCTCGGACCTGACTACATTGTCAAGCCTTCCATTGGCCACATTCGCGACCTTCCCCAAAGTGCAGCTGACATTCCAGCATCGGTAAAGGGCGAAAAATGGGCCCGCCTCGGAATCAACGTAACTGACCACTTCAAGCCGGTCTACGTAATTTCGAGTGACCGTAAGAAAATCGTTGCTGAATTAAAGGCTGCCCTAAAAGAGGTGGACGAGGTCTACCTAGCAAGCGATGAAGACCGCGAAGGAGAGGCAATTGCCTGGCACCTCGTAGAGGTTCTGAATCCAAAGATTCCAGTGAAGCGAATGGTCTTTCACGAAATCACTCCAGCAGCTATTGCTAAGGCTGTGTCTGAGACTCGCGAAATCAACATGAAACTCGTTGATGCACAGGAAGGTAGGCGCTTTCTTGACCGCCTCGTGGGTTATGAAGTTTCTCCAGTTCTCTGGCGCGCAGTCGATAAGGCACGCTCTGCTGGTCGTGTGCAATCTGTTGCTATCAAGCTTGTGTGTGAACGTGAACGCGAGCGCATGGCCTTCAGGTCAGCAACATGGTTTGACGTAACTGCTGTACTCAATGCAAAGAGTGCAACCTTCGACGCAACACTTGAATCAATTAATGGTTCAGCACTGGCTACCGGAAAAAACTTTGACTCACTCGGTCAACTTGATTCAAAGAATCCAGTTGAAGTGCTTACCCAGTCATCCGTTGATTCAATTGCGGAAAAACTAATCGGTGCGAAGGTTTCAATCATCTCAATTGCATCAACACCTCGCACCCAGAAGCCACAGCCTCCGTTTATGACTTCATCACTACAGATTGAAGCAAGCCGCAAACTTCGTTTTGACCCAGAGCGCACCATGCGTGCCGCCCAGCGTCTCTATGAACAAGGTTGGATCACTTACATGCGTACTGACTCGACGACGTTGTCTGATGAAGCCATCAACGCAGCGCGTTCAATGGCGGCGTCAATGTTTGGCGACGACTACGTCTCTGATGTTCCTCGTCGTTATGACCGCAAAGTAAAGAACGCTCAAGAGGCTCACGAAGCAATTCGTCCAGCCGGTGAAACCTTCAAAACACTCGATGAAGCACAGAGCTCACTTGGTGGCGATGAACTTATGGTTTACGACCTCATTTGGAAGCGCACTATTGCTTCTCAGATGGTTGACGCCAAATTAACGCAGGACAAAGTTCGACTCACGACAACGCTTTCGGACATCACTGGATTTAGTGGTGACGTAGAAGCGGGGCTCAGTGCTACTGGACTTCGCATTGAGTTCCCAGGATTTCGTCGTGCCTACGTTGAAGGCATGGACGACCCAGAAGCAGAACTCGCGGACCAAGAGCGCATCTTGCCTCCACTCACTGAGGGTGAAGTTGTTCCAGTCGTGAGTGCTGAAGCAAAGGGCCACGACACTCAGCCACCAGATCGCTACTCAGAAGCCACACTTATCAAGAAGATGGAAGAACTTGGTATTGGTCGACCATCAACCTACGCATCAGTCATGAAGACAATTGACCGACGTGGTTACGTTTGGAAGAAGGGCAAGTCTCTCGTTCCTGCGTACCGTGCATTCGCAGTTGTGAACTTGCTGCAGACCTACTTCTCAGACCTCGTGGACTACCAGTTCACTGCAGCAATGGAAGACCAGCTCGACGAAATCGCGCAGGGAACACAAGACCTCGTTCCATGGCTTGAGAAGTTCTACTTCGGTAACCCTGCTGCAACAACAGAGCTTGCAAAGATGGGCCTCGAGCACATGACACAGACCAAGCATGAGTTCGACTTCGCTGCAATTAACTCAATCCAGCTTGGTGTTGCTCCAGACGGGGTGGAAGTTTCTGTTCGCTCAGGTCGCTACGGTCCGTATCTCATCCATGGTGAAGATAAGGCTTCAATTCCTGAAGCAACTGAGCCAGACTCGCTCACTGTTGAACACGCGTTGGCACTTCTTGCTGCACCAAGTAACGACCGTGAGCTCGGAACTGATGACGAAACAGGTCTACCAATCTTTCTTAAGGCCGGACGCTACGGACCATACGTTCAAATTGGTGAAATGACTAACCCTAAGGAAAAGCCAAAGACTGCTTCTCTCTTTACAACAATGACGCTCGAAGACATGACCTTAGAAGACGCCAAGAAAATCTTGTCGCTTCCTCGCACCATTGGTGATCACCCAGAAGGTGGCGATCCAATCTTGGTGCAGAACGGTCGTTACGGTCCGTACATCACGTGGGGTAAAGAAACTCGTTCGCTCGAATCTGAAGATCAAATCTTTGAGATTGATCTCGCTGGCGCACTCGCACTTTTGGCGCAACCTAAGCAGCGTGGTCGCAGAGCTGCAGCGGGCCCACTAAAGGATCTCGGTGAAGACCCAGTTACGAAGCGCAACGTTGTTGTAAAGAACGGAAAGTTCGGACTCTATGTAACCGATGGGGAAGTGAACGCCACACTTCGACTCGGCGACACTCCAGAAACAATTTCACTCGACCGTGCATGCGAACTACTTGCTGAACGTCGTAATGCTGATCCGTCAACAGCTCGTCCACGCAAGGCTGCGAAGAAGGTTGCAAAGAAAGCTGCCAAGAAGCCAGCGAAGAAAGCAACAGCGAAAAAAACTGCAGGAGCCCAAAAGCGTGAAGCAGTAGCCAAGGGTGCGAAAGTAAATGCCGCGCTCGCACAAACCGCCAAGTCGGACGAAGAATAATGGCTCGAGGGATCTTCCTCGTGTTTGAAGGTATCGACGCGAGTGGTAAATCAACGCAGGCCAAGCGCATTGCAAAAGAACGCAACGCATTGTTTACGTTTGAACCTGGCGACACTGCGGTTGGAAAAGACCTTCGCCGCTGGTTGCTTGATGCAGCCACACCCATGAAGCCTGAAACTGAAGCGTTGCTAATGACTGCTGACCGCTCGCACCACGTTGACACGCTCATTAAGCCGACACTCGAAAGCGCAAAGAGCGTTGTTGCTGACCGCTTCTACGCTTCAACACTTGCGTACCAAGGCTACGGACGAGGAGTCGATCTTTCACAGTTGCGCGCAGCTACACAACTCGCAATTGGCGACTGTTTGCCTGATCTAACAATTCTCATTGACCTCCCGGTTGACGTTGCCAATGAGCGCCGTGAACGAAATGCGAAAGACCGCTTTGAGTCCTCCGACATTGATTTTCACAATCGCGTCCGTAGTGGTTATTTAGAACTCGCCAAGACCGATGGCGTCGAGTGGTTTGTTGTAGATGGCACTAAATCAGAGGCGGAAGTTGCTGCTTTGATTGACGAGCGCCTCGCCGCATTACCTTGGTGAGATGACTGACGTTTTCGACCGCATAGTTGGACAAGACAGTGCCGTAACGGCAATGCGCCAATATGCCCGCAATCCAGTTCATGCCTATTTATTCTCTGGTCCAGTTGGATCAGGACTTCACGATGTTGTAGTTACTTTCAGCGCCGCACTTCAATGTGAAAACCATGGATGCGGATCGTGTGAAACGTGTCGCCTCGCCCTCAGCGAACTCGACACTGATGTTCACTTTGCTGATCGAACTGGAATCTCATGGCGCATAGATGAACTTCGAGAAGCTGAGCGCGTTTCACGTCGCAGGCCAATTGGTGGTGGCTACCAAATTGTTGTCATTGAAGATGTAGAGCTAACAACAACAGGCGCGTCACCTTCAGCGTCTGCACTTCTTAAATCTCTAGAAGAACCACCACAGAAGACAATCTTTCTTCTCACGGCAGAAGATTTACCTGAACAACTCACCACCATTATGTCGAGATGTGTGGAAATAAAACTTAAGAGCCTCACCGAAGAAGATCTTGAAGCACTTCTAATTCGTGACGGTGCAATTCCACAAGCTGCTCGTACCGCGGCACTTGCTGCCAATGGCAATCTTCGTCGTGCACAAGTTCTTGTTCGTGACGCTGAACTTTCAAAGAGAATCTCACAGTGGCGCACTATTCCAGACCGCTTACAGGGCTCAACCTCAGACGCTGCAATCTTGGTAGAAGAACTCACTGGCGCAATTGATGCAGCCATTGCACCTCTTCAGGTAATGCAAGACGAAGAGCTGAACGCTCTCATTGCAAACGCCAAAGAGATGGGGCAGCGTTCCGTTGCGAATAGGAAAGACATTGAAGCGCAGTTCAAACGCGAACAGCGTCGATTTCGAATAGAAGAACTCAAGTTTGGTTTCACGGCACTTACTAACTCGTACCGTGAGCGATTAACTGACGGTTTGGTTGAGCTACAAGAAAATGCTGCGCGAGGTGAACAACGTGCGGGGTCGTCAATAAAAGCAATTGAAGCAGTTGCTGCAACCTCGCGACTGCTCACTCTTAATGTTGATGAAGGTCTGCTGCTCAACGACCTGATGCTCACCCTGATGCAGCTGTAATTTCTCGGTTAGTATTTTTTCCTCGCCTGGGTAGCTCAGTTGGTAGAGCAACGCATTCGTAATGCGTAGGTCAGGGGTTCGAATCCCCTCTCAGGCTCCAAGCGTTACTACTAGCGAAGAAACGCGCGAACGTCTACTTTTCTGTTGCAGGCTTTGGATCCCTCGTGGGCAAGTTGCAAGGCAATTTCGTGACTCGGCACATCAACAATCCAGAATCCACTGATGTATTCATCTGACTGAACTAGCGGGCCATTGCTGCTTTGAGATTTGCCACCTCGATTGTCGACAACTGTTGACGCATGTGATGGTTCTATGCCCGCAGCCATAATCCAGTAACCATTTGCCTCTAACTGATCGTTGAATGCATCAATCGCAACTCCAACTTCACTCGGATCAACTGTCCCTGGTCGGGTATCAATTACGCAGAGCATGTAACGCATTTTCAAGACTTTCTAGTTAGTAACTGCACGAGAGAAATCGCTCGATCGTTCTTCCCAGTTTAGATAACGATCAAAACTTGGTGCTCCGGGCGAAAGAAGTACTACACCGCTTGTACCAAGGAACTCTGTTCCAGAGATAAGTGCTTCGTCCATTAATTCAAAACTTGTATGAGCGATTTCTGAATTTATCTTCAGAGTCTCTTCAACAATGCGCTTACCGGCCGGCCCCATTGAAAGAAGCATCGTTGGTCGAGTTCGTGTGGCGATGGCTTGGGCGAGGGGAACATAGTCAACCCCGCGGTCAAACCCACCAATGAGAAGTGCCAAAGAATCATCTTTGAAGACGTCAAGTGCTGCAACAGCTGGAAGAACTGAAGTTGCGAGTCCGTCATCGACGAACTTGATTCCATTCTTAGTCGCCACGAGAGTGAGGCGGCCACTGAGCGGGACAAAGGAGCTTGCGTTAGTGCTCACAGCTGCGTGTACTTCGCTACGTGGTGTGTTGGTTACGGACGAAACAACTTCGAGCGCGAGTGCAACATTGCTGTGACTGTGCTCCCCAAGCAGATGCAGCTCTTCGGTGAGCGTAGATGTTTCTGAATCAACGAAAACAACTGCTCCCCCAATTTGTGATGACTCAGAGTGCACGACTTCGCTGTTTGGAACAAATGTTGTGTGCTCGCCGCTAGCTCTAGTCAGCTGTAGTTTGTCGCTTCGGTACTGCTCGAGTGATCCGTGCCAGTCAATGTGGTCAGAGCCAAGTGATGTGAGCACTACGGTCTTTGGCGCAACATCAAGATCAGTTGCTTGGAAGCTTGAGATTTCAACAACAAGCCATCCAGTTGAAGTATCAACTGATGTGTCGTATGGGGGGAGTCCAATGTTTCCGAGTCGTTGTGCTTTTTCTCCCAGGCACTGTAAGAAGAATGTGATCAATGCGGTGGTTGTGGACTTTCCTTTTGTTCCGGTGATCCCAATGACTCGTGAACGGTCTGCTTGGTTCATCCAGAGATTTAAAGTAGAGGTGACGTACACATTGTTCTTCTCGAGTTGCACAACACTCGCACTGCGACGTGGGACACCGGGGCTCTTTAGAACAACGTCACACGTCATAAGTTCTTCCAGACCGCCACTACTAGTTACAAGAACGCCAGCCTTAGGGTCATCGTCCACAATCACGAGTTCACAGATTCCACTGAGTAGTTGTTCGCTGGCGCGTCCCTCTAGGCCGTATCCGTAAATTCCTACGCGCTTTTGGGCGAGGTCAGAAAAGCCAGTGGGCCGGAACATTGCTAGGTCCTTGGGATTCGAGCAGTTCATCAAAACTGCGGTCTGGGTTAACGAGGAGTGCGAGCTCTGCGAGGTGGGCGACATCGCTCCAGTCGCGGAGTTGGCTGACCTTTACGAGTGCAACAGCACTTTCGTCGGGGTCTCCAACGCATTCGAATGGTTTGTGATCAAGTCCAATGCCAACGAGGGCGCGCAGTTGCTCCACGCGGTTGCTATCACTGAGTGGTTCACTGCCAAAGACTTGTCGCAGCGTTGCGCGTGGAAGGAATGGAGCCAGGATCAAGTTAATGAAGAGACACTTGTCACATTCGCCACACCAGTTCTTTGCTCGTTGTGATGCATCTTGAGAAAAGGCACGGTTGCAACTTCTAAATGTTGAGAGAAACTTGTGCTGATCTGCAAATTGTTGCGCAACCCAGACTTCACTGCGGTCACGCAAGAAACTCGCTACGACAAACTCATCACCAAGAAGTTCCTTCACTGCCTTAGAAATGAGTTGCTCTGCCACCCAGGACTTACTCCACTGGTGATTGATGTCTTGGTCGTTCCACTTCAGGTTTGGTGCAGATGAAGAGTGCTCGTTGCTCATCACCACACCACCACGACCAGATGCCACAGCGGCAATAACGCTAAGAAGTGTGATCATTGCCGTTACTGGAACGTGACCATTGAAATAGCTTTCGTCACCTTTAAGAATCTTTGAGTCAATAATTCTTGTCGCACGCGTAATTGGCAGACCTGTAACTTTTGCAGTTTCTTCGAGCGGTGCAAACTTTCCACTTGCGGGGCTAACAACAAAGAGTGACTTGTCGAGTTGAGAACTCAACTGGGTAACGCTCACTACTGAATCAATACCGCCACCAAACGGAATAAGGACAAGGTCGGGGTTCGTAAATGGCGCGAAGTTCTCTGCAGCAACGCCACCAGTAATAACTACGTCATTTAGGGGGAGTTCGTTCTTGAATGAGAATTCACCCAGTCCGTCATGGAGCGCAGCAGTAAGAAGTTCTCGGCCCATTGGTCCAACTGGAGTTGAGCCGAGGTCAATTGTCTTTGCGGCTCCGGCTTTGTAATAGGAGAGTCCAGCTAAAAGAAACCAGAGGTTCGCAACGCCAACAACTGCGGGCTTCGTGAGGTCGTCAACGTTTTCGAAAGAAACAGTCTCTTCAAAAGGAACTCCATCGAGTTCGAAGTGCCCCGTAAGTGAGGTCGAAGAAATCTCGAGTCGTACGTAGCGAAAAGCTTCGGCGCGTTTCTTCATGACACCACTCATGCTACGACGCTCGCTTTGCAATGAGGGCAAAGCGCCCACAGGGGCGAAGAGCACGGTCGCTAAAGAAGATTTCTCCACCATCAGTACTTTGGCGACTTATTTCAATGTTTTCGTCACTGATTCCAGCTTCGATTAACTGATGATTCGCAACGAGTCGAAGATCAAGTCGTGAGCGGTCTCCACCATCGCTCGCCGTGGCACCAGGAATGTGTGCAAAGACGTCTGCAACTTCTGGGCCAACTTGGTACCCCTCAAAAGAAATAGATGGACCAACAAATGCGTGCACCGACGATGCTGCGTCGAAGTGCATCAGTGCACTCGCAATGACACCACTGGCGAGACCTTTCCATCCTGCGTGTACTGCAGCGAATCTGTTGGAAGAACTGTCAAAGAGAAGAATTGGCACACAGTCAGCGACCAGTATGCAGAGCACTACATTGCTCTCTGCAGTGACGAGTCCGTCTGCTTCAGTTTCGGTGATTGCCTGTGCTGCATCAACGACGTCACTGCTGTGCACTTGTCTCACGATGATGAGCTTCTCTGCACCAATGGCGCTAGCGACTCGTTTTCTATTTTCTGCAACATCATCTGGATTGTCGCCAACATGGATGCCAAGGTTGAGCGATTCGTATGGTCCTTCGCTCACGCCACCGAAGCGGTCAGTTATGAATGCGTCAATACCAAATTTCTTGGCAGAGTGAATTGGATACACGCTGAGTGGTCCTCGAACCTCGGGAGTAAGAGTTATTGCTACTGACACTTTTGACAGATTCCATTTAGTTCAATGATGTGGCGAAGATCCTTGAATCCGTTTTTGTTAGCAATTTCACTGGCCCACTTCTCAAGTTGTGGCGCATCAACTTCTACCGTGGCGCCACAGTTGCGACATGCGAGGTGGTGGTGGTGAACATCTACAACGCAACGTCGGTACAAGCTCTCACCACGGTCAGTCATAACAATGTCGACATCTTTTGAATCAACGAGTTTGCGCAGCTGGGTGTAGACCGTGGCGAGTGAGATCTGACCGCCGTCTTTGATGATGAGTTCGTGCAGGTCTTGGGCGCTAACGAATCCTTGGACTCGTCCAAGTACACCGATAACTTCGCGGCGTTGCGCGGTATTTCTGGTGCTGGCCATAGATCAATGGTATCCCGTCTGGATTTGCTTCCTGGAATGATTCTAAGTAACGTTATTAGAATCATTCCAATCAACGCAAAAAGGATGGAGAAGTAATGGTTAGAAATAAATGGTTCTTCTTGGTCCCCTTCGTCATTGTCTTTGTCGTATTCGGCGTCATAGGGATGGCCCACTTAATCGCGCCCAACTGGATTGGTGAAAAAGCTGTGAGCGCTGGTTACCTTCAAAAGACTGTTGGTCTTATCACTGATGCCCCACACGCCACCGCAGAACTGTTCTACTCATCAATTGAAAACATTGTCATCTTGGCGGTTGGATTCAGTTGGGGTAAGCGTCGCTGGCGTCGTGAGCACGAAGAGTTCGACCGCGAACACGGTGTTGTCCACGACGACACTGACGTACTTGCGTAACCTGACTCTGTGAGTCAAGACGCGTCGCAACTTCTAAAGGATTCTTACTTCCCAGGTCCTGGCACGCCCGTGCGCCTCGCAGTTTCTGGTGGACCAGATTCACTTGGGCTTCTGCTACTCGCAATAGAAGCTGGACTTATTCCAACCGTGCACCACGTTGATCACCACGCGAGACCAACAAGCACTGCTGACGCAAAACATCTAAAAGAAATCTGTGCGCAGCTGAATGTGCCTTTCATTCTTCACAACGTTGTTGCTGAAGGTGGTGGGAACTTTGAAGCTCGTGCGCGTGAACTGCGCTTAGGAGTGCTGCCGAGTGACGCAATGACCGGTCACACAATGGAAGACCTCGCAGAGACCGTGCTACTCAACATGCTTCGTGGCGCTGGGATTGACGGGATGTCTCCAATGATTGATAATCCCACCAAACCACTTCGCGATGTGCGCAGAGCTGATCTACACGCGTTCGTTGCAAGTTCACGCTTCGAGCCAGTTATTGATGAAACAAATAACGACATGGCCTTTCGCAGGAACCAAGTTCGCCAGCAACTCCTTCCCTTCATGGATCAAATCGCTGGTAGGGACATCACGCCACTCATTGCTCGCCAAGCAAAGATCATGTTTGAAGAGCGCACGTGGCTAGACGCCTTGAGTCTCGATGACCGCGCAACTTCTCTTGAAGAGGCGGATTGCCGTGAACTTCAAAAGTGGCCAGTAGCCAGGCTCCGTAGGTGGCTTCGGGTGCAACTTCGAGAAATTGGCGATGGCGGCCTGTGGCATCCGCCAACCGCCGACGAGATTGAGCGAGCCATGGCGGTAGTTAATGGTGAGGCGACTGCCATGGAACTCTCCGGTGGTCGGCGTCTGTCTCGAAAAGATCAACGCCTCACGCTCACCTAGTCACACCAACTACGCTGGCAGTCCATGGGACCACACTCTTCGGAAGATTTCACTGCACACTGGGCAAAACACGAACTTGGCGAAGTAGTTGTATCCGCCAAGGAAATCCAGGCTCGAGTTAAAGAGTTAGGTGCTCAGATAACGAAGGATTACGCCAGTAACCCACCACTTCTTGTGTGCGTGCTGAAGGGTGCAGCGAACTTCATGACTGAACTCATGCACGCTATTGAGCTTCCCGTCACCATTGACTTCATGGCAGTTTCTTCGTACGGAGCAGCCACCAAAACCAGTGGTGTTGTTCGCATTGTGAAAGACCTCGACGCCGACATTGCAAACCGTGATGTGCTCATTGTTGAAGATGTTGTTGACTCTGGTCTCACACTTAACTACCTTCGCCAGTACTTAGGATCTCGCAACCCTCGCAGCCTCGACGTTTGTGCACTTCTTCTTAAAGAAGGCGAACAGCGCGTGGAACAAGAACTTAAATACGTGGGCTTTTCAATTCCGCCAGAGTTCGTTGTGGGCTACGGCCTTGACGTGAACGAGCGCTACCGCAACCTTGACGCGATCTACACATTCACAGGTACTCCATAACCATGGTTGACCAGCCTCGCGTTCAAAAACTGATCCGCGAACTCCTCGAAGCGATTGGCGAAGACCCAACTCGTGAGGGACTTGTAGAAACACCACGTCGTGTTGCTGAAATGTACGTTGAACTCTTTGAAGGTCTTGAAGCAGATCCGGGTGAACACCTACGTACAAACTTTGAAGCTGGTCACGATGAAATGGTCATGGTGCGAGACATCCCTTTCACCACGCTTTGTGAACACCACATGGTTCCCTTCACTGGACTTGCTCACGTGGCGTATCTGCCGGGCGCTGAAGGAAAGGTCGTTGGTCTTTCCAAGATGGCTCGTCTCGTAGAAGGCTTTGCTCGCAGACTCCAGGTCCAAGAGCGCATGACAACACAAATCATTGACGCCATGGAACGAGAAATGAAGCCACGTGGATCAATCGTTGTCCTAGAGGCCGAACACTTCTGCATGTCAATGCGTGGTGTGAAGAAGGCTGGAGCCACAACAGTCACATCAGCAGTGCGTGGAGTGTTCCGTGATGATGCTGCGTACCGTGCAGAAGCACTGCAGTACATTCACCAGCGAAGGTCTACATGGCGTTGAGTCCAATGGTGATGGGCATTGTAAATGTCACCCCGGACTCATTCTTTCCTGCATCGCGAACTGCTTCTACTAATGAAGCAATTGAGCGCGGTCGTCATCTGTTTTCTGCGGGCTGCGACATTGTTGACATTGGCGGAGAATCAACGCGACCAAATGCGCAGTTAATAGAACCCGGTGAAGAACTTCGTCGAGTGATCCCAGTTATTGAGGCGCTCAGTGTGCACGGCCCAGTTTCCATCGACACTCAAAAAGAAGTCGTTGCTCGTGCAGCAGTTGCTGCAGGGGCCAGTGTCATTAACGATGTCTCGTGCACGCTTATTGAAGTTGCTGGAGAACTTGGGGTTGGCTACGTTGCCATGCACCGCCAGGGGACTGCTGAGACCATGCAGGTAAGTCCGACCTACGAAGACGTTGTTTCAGAGATTGTTGCGTTCCTTCGAGTTGCTGCGACTCGCGCCAAGGTCGCAGGAGTATCGAAGCTGTGGCTGGATCCAGGCATTGGATTCGGAAAGACTGTGGAGCACAATGTGGCGCTACTAGCTCACGTTGAGACCTTTGTTTCAATGGCGCAGGAGTACGGCGCAGGGGTGCTTATGGGCACGAGTCGCAAACGTTTTCTTGAATCTTTGGGCAAAACTTCGCTCAGTGTTGATGAGCGCCTAGAGGGCTCAATCGCAACTGAAGCATGGGCGATGCTCAAAGGTGTCAGTATGGTGCGAGTACATGACGCAGAGGCGGCGGTGCAACTACGTGAGTTGCTCGTTCGTCCCGTGCAGGAGGTAGTGGCGTGAGGGGCAAGTGGGCAGCGGGCATAGAGCCTCGGAGCTTCACCTGGGTGTACAAGAACATTCTCGCGATTTCTGAACGTCCTGGCGGATCTACAACCGTGCACCGTCGCGTTCGTCGTGACGAAGAATTGCTCTGGCTAAAGCACCAGGGCTTCGGTCGTGTTATTTCAATCTTGCCAGTAATGCAAAATCTCAGTTCGTACTTCGAGCACGGACTCACCGCGAGTCACTACGCGCTTCGTGGTGGGCCACAGCAACGTGAAGTCCTCGAAGCGTGTTACAAAGACCTTGCTGCATCAATGCAGAACAATGTGACTGTGTTGCTACACAGTGATGAAGTTTCTGACCGACTACTTGGTGTTATTGCTGGCTACCTTGTTTGGACCAAGAAAGTTCCAACCACGAGTCAGTCAATTGCATTAGTAGAACGACTCTTTAAGCGCTCGATTGGTCCAGATGGACGAACAGTGTTGTTTGATCTGCCCGAGGTTCCTGCGTGAGCGATGTGATTGAACTGCGTGAACTACGCGTCAATGCAGTTGTAGGGATTCTTCCAGATGAACGAACAAGAGTTCAACCTTTAGTTTTTGACATTGACATTGAACGTTCTTTTAAAAAAGCTGCAAAAAAAGATGACATCAACGAAACAACTAACTACGCACTTATTGTGACGCTTGCGGAACGAATCGCAGTTGATGGAAAATTCTTGTTGCTAGAAACACTGTGTGACCGCGTTGCGAGCGAGATTCTTGACTTCGACTCTGCTATTACTTCAGTAACCGTGATGGTGAAAAAAGTTGTTCCACCAGTTCCCGAGGACATTGCGAGCGTGGGCGTTCGCTGCACACGAAAACGTAAGTAGTGCGTCACTGTTATTTTTCGCTGGGATCAAATGTTGGCGACCGTAGTAGCCACCTCAACACCGGAATTGAAATCGTCAGAGGCAGTGATTCGTACCGCATCTCTCAGGTCTATGAGACCGAACCAGTCGGTGGCGTTGTCCAAGATGACTTCTGGAATCTTGTTTTAGAAATTGAAACTGACGCCTCAGCACTTGATCTTTTGGCGAGAGCTCGTGAAGCAGAAGCCGCGTGTGGCAGAACCAGGGAAGTGCACTGGGGACCTAGGACGCTCGACGTAGACGTCTTGCTGATGGGGGATGAAACAAGTGAAAACCCAGACGTTCTGGTCCCTCACCCACGTATGTACGAGAGGGCATTTGTCCTTATTCCACTGCAGGAATTAGCTCCTCATCTCGTCTCTGAAGAATTAATGAATTCATTTCGCGAGAGGGTTGTCCCACTGGGTACACTCGACATGTTGCGCTAACACGAACGGTACCCGCCAGGGACTGGAACGGATAGGAGCATTATGAAAATTTCAATTGTGGGTGCTGGTCGTGCCGGTACGTCGTTCTCTTCAGCGCTCTCTGCGTGCGGACATGACATTCAACTACTGCACCATGACGAGCTACATCTCATTTCGTCACCTGACGTGATCTTGTTGACGGTTCCAGACGACTTCATTGACGTCATTGCACTTCAGATTCCTCAAAGCGAAAATCAGATTGTCGCGCACGTTGCGGGTTCTAGAACATTGAGTGTTCTTGGCTCTCACCCACGCGTGGCATCAATTCACCCACTCATGGCTCTTCCTTCGGGCGACCTCGGTGCAGCACGACTCTACGGCGCAACGTACTGCGTTGCTGGCGATGAAGGTATTCGTGAAATTGCAAGCGCACTTAATGGACGCATCATTACTTTGAGCGATGAACAGCGCACGCTGTATCACGCGACTGCTGTCGTTGCTGCAAATCACCTCGTCGCGCTCATGGGTCACGTTAAGGAACTCGCTGAAGCAGCGGGGCTTAGTCTCGAAGACTTTCTTCCACTCGCCGAGCAGTCTCTTCGTGACGTGAAAGAAGTAGGACCGCAAGATGCGCTCACTGGACCAGCGTCTCGTGGAGACATGGCAACAATCGATGCACACCTTGCAGCGCTGCCAGAAGCTGAACGCTCAACATACGTTGCTCTAGCTAACGCCGCATTCGAACTCGCTGAAAAGCGTCGTTCACAGCTAAAGGCGTAGTCATGGAACTATTTAGTTCAATTGCTGATTGGCGCAACTACGCCTCT
Organism: uncultured Actinomycetes bacterium; assembly: GCA_903830745.1. Taxonomy (GTDB): domain Bacteria; phylum Actinomycetota; class Acidimicrobiia; order Acidimicrobiales; family RAAP-2; genus RAAP-2. The sequence continues at coordinate 18,376 of CAIKVF010000109.1, forward strand.
GAAGTACGTGCGAGCGGTAGGAGAGTTGGACTCGTTCCAACTATGGGTGCGCTGCACGAAGGTCACGCCTCACTTTTTGAAAAAGCTAAGAGCAACGGCGACGTTGTCCTTGCAACAATCTTTCTAAATCCAATTCAGTTCAGTGTTAAGAGTGACTATGAGGCATACCCTCGCGTTCCTGAAGCTGACCGCGCGGTGGCACTCGCTAACGGTGTTGACTGTCTTGTAGAGCCAACCCTCGCAGAAATGTGGCCCGACTACCCAGAAGCAACGCCTACGAAAGTAACCATGAAGGGCGTGAGCGACACGCTCGAAGGAGAAGGTCGCCCCGGTCACTTCAACGGAGTGGCGAGTGTTGTCGCAAAACTCTTTACCGTGACTGGACCATGTCGTGCATACTTTGGTGAAAAGGACTTCCAGCAGATTGCAGTCATTCGACAAATGGTTCGTGACCTCGCATTCGATGTTGAGATTGTTACTTGTGCAATAAAGCGAGACGCAGAAGGTCTTGCGCTCTCGAGTCGTAATGCTCGCCTCAGTCCTGAAGACCACACGCGTGCCAAGTGCATCTCGCAAGCCATTTCTGCAGCGCAAGCAGAAGTTGAATGTGCCAGTGAACTTAGACACCGCATGCGCACAATTCTTAGAGCAGCTGGAGCAGAAATTGTGTACGCCGAGATCGTTGACAACATCACTCTTCGCCCTGCAGACGATTCACAGGCTGGGGATTTTCGTGCAATGATTACCGCAAAAATTGATGGCGTGCGACTACTCGACAATGGACCGGTGACTATTAAGGCGAAAAACTAATGCTGTTAGCAATGGACGTAGGAAACACTGAAACGGTTATTGGACTCTTTGGACCAGAGGCACCGGAACTCCCAGACGCAATGGGCTTCGCCAAGGCAACTGGTGAGCGTGGGCTCGCTTTTCACTGGCGCATTTCAACATCACCAGAACGCACACCAGATGAGCACGCAATGATCCTCACGCAGTTGCTGGACCTCGAGGGACTTGACCTTCGAACTGCAGTAACTGCAATGGCGATTTCATCTTCAGCGCCTTCAGTGACAACGCAACTTCGTCGTATGGCGAACCGCTGGTTTTCAGACCTAGACATCACGGTGATTGGACCAGGAACAAAAACTGGCATGCCAATTCTTTATGACAACCCTCGCGAAGTTGGAGCTGACCGCATTGCTGACGCCGTTGGTGCCTACGACCTTTACCCAGGACCGTCAATTGTTGTTGACATGGGAACAGCAACTGTCTTTGACGTGATTAGTGCCAAGGGCGAGTACATGGGTGGAGCAATTGCCCCGGGTGTTGCAATCTCTCTTGAAGCGCTCTACACCCAGGCTTCTGCGCTCAGGTCAGTAGAACTCGTAAAGCCTCGTTCAGTCATTGGACGCTCAACAGTTGAATCCATCCAGTCAGGAGTCCTCTACGGTTTCGCCGCTCAGGTGGACGGAATGGTGGAGCGAATCAAGGAAGAAATAGGCGAAGCCACGGTAATTTCCACCGGAGGACTCGCGGGACTCGTATCTCCTCACACAAAACACGTACAGCACCACGAACCGTGGCTTACGCTTCATGGACTGCGTATTGTTCATGAACGTAATCACACAGGAGCTATTTAGTGTCAACCCCGTATCAATTCGATCACAACGCACATTGCGCGCCTCTCCAAGAGACGTATGCGCACCTCACCGACGGCGAAGAGTCAGGTGTCGTTGTAAAGGTTGCTGGTCGTGTGATGTTGATGCGCACACAAGGAAAACTCGCGTTCGCAACCATGCGTGACCTCACTGGTGAAATTCAACTTTTTGCCATGTCAGCCATCACCGCAGAATTTGAAGAGTTTGCAAAACTCCACCTCGGTGACTGGGTAGGAGTAACTGGTGAAGTTGTTCGAACCAAGCGTGGAGAACTTTCAGTAAAGGTCGCTTCATGGGAACGACTCGCTGAAGCACTGCACAACTTCGGTGACAAGTGGGCCGGCATTACTGACTACGACCTTCGTTACCGTCACCGTGAAGCAGACCTCTGGGCGAATGCAACTACTCGCACATCACTCACTCGTCGAAGTGATGTGCTCCGCTCTGCTCGTGAACGATGCTGGGCTGCAAATTTCGTTGAAGTAGAAACACCAATGCTGAATGCAATCCCTACGGGCGCAGCGGCACGACCATTCGCAACACATCACAATGCACTCGACAGTCAGTTCTTCTTGCGCATTGCACCAGAACTTTGGCTCAAGCGTCTCGTTGTTGGTGGATTCGAGCGAGTGTTTGAACTTGGTCGTGTTTTTAGAAACGAAGGCGTGAGCCCACGCCATAACCCTGAGTTCACCATGCTCGAGCTGTACGCCGCGTACTGGAACTACGAAGACATGATGAGTTTCACTGAAGAACTCGTTGCGGGCATTGCAATGGACGTACTTGGAACCACTGAAGCCACCTACCAAGGACGCGAATTCTCATTCGCCGCTCCTTGGCCACGTCGCACCATGGCTTCACTCGCGAGTGAAGCGGTGGGTGAAGATGTTTCAGTGCACACACCACGTGAGCACTTAGCGAAGTTGTTAAGTGACCGTGGGGTAGAGGTCCATAAGTCATGGGGCCCGGGACGCTGTCTTTCAGAACTCTTTGAAGTTACGTGCGAAGAAAACCTATGGAATCCAATGTTCGTCATTGACTTCCCCGTTGAAGTGTCGCCACTTTCTAGGCGTCGTGCCGATGACCCAGAGCTCACTGAGCGCTTTGAGTCCTACGCTGCTGGCCGTGAACTCTCAAATGGGTTCAGTGAACTTATTGACCCAGTCGATCAGCGTGCTCGTTTTGAAGAACAAGCACGACTCGCTGCTGCTGGTGATGATGAAGCAATGCAAATTGATGAGGACTACATCAAGGCGCTTGAGTGGGGGCTTCCACCAACAGCCGGACTCGGACTTGGAATGGACCGACTCGCAATGTTGATTGCTGATGAATCAAACATCAGAGAAGTGATTGCGTTCCCAACGCTTAAACCGCTTCGCGACTAGTACGAAGGAAGATCTTCGAGCAACGCTGCAAGCAGCGCTGAGAAACCACTGCGAAGTGATTCACTTGATACTGACTTCAAAGCCTCATTAGCTTTTTCAAAGAAATCATTTGCGGCGTTCACGGTGTATGAAATTCCGTCGGTGCCAACAACTAGTTTGCGAGCGCGCTCGCGGTCTGATTCATCTAGCGGACCACCAAGGATGCTGCGAAGTTCTTCACCCACGGAGGCGTCACGAAGAGCAAACAGCGCAGGCAAGTTATAGACACCTTCAGCGAGGTCTTGACCCGCAGGCTTTCCGAGTTGATTGTCTGTTGCTGTCATGTCGAGGATGTCGTCACGAAGTTGGTACACCATCCCGAAGCAACGTCCGTATTCACTCAACGCGTCAGCTTCTTTTTTGCTGAGCCCTGCAGTAATTGCGCCAACGCGACAGCTCGCTGCCATGAGCGATGCAGTCTTTCCTTCAATGGCTTCGTAGTAATCAGCTTCGGTACGGTCAACCGAGAACGAAGTTCGAACTTCAGAAACTTGTCCGCGTGTCAACCACGCGAGTGTGTCTGCAAGTAGTCCCGCAACTTCAACACCGAGGCTCGCTGCAATCGCAGCAGAGCGTGCCATGAGGTAGTCACCAGCGACAATGGCAATGAGGTTTCCGTAACGTGCGTTCACACTGTCGACGTTGCGTCGTACTTCTGCTTCATCCATGACGTCGTCGTGATAGAGCGATGCGAGATGCATGAGCTCTAGAGCCACACCACCGAGGAGATCTTCTTTAGTTGCTTCACGTGACCCACCAGTTGCTGAAGAGACACAGAGCAGTGGGCGAAGGCGCTTGCCACCGGCGTAGATGAGGTGGGTAGTAATTGAGTCGAGATACTCGTCACCAATGATCACTGACTCGGCGAGCAGTGTTTCGAGGCGTACAAGGTCCTTTTCTACGGACGGTAGTTGGAGGTGTTCGTGGGGATTCACGCCTCCACCTTAGGGGGCATTACTACTGGTCAAAGGGCCTGGACTGAAGCGTCACAGTCCACCGGTACACTGCTAATTAAGTAATACAAAGGAAGACAATTGTTCGAACGTTTTACAGACCGTGCCCGCCGAGTCCTAGTACTCGCTCAGGAAGAAGCACGCGACCTTAACCACGCCTTCATTGGTACTGAGCACATTCTGCTTGGACTAATCCGTGAGGGTGAGGGAGTCGCCGCTAAGGCCCTTGACGCCCTTGGGGTCACCTACGACGTCGTTCGTGAAAAAGTTGAAGAAGCAATTGGCGCCAACACCAATCCTTCACCTGGATCTCCACCATTTACCCCTCGCGCTAAGAAGGTCTTAGAGCTCTCACTCCGTGAAGCTCTTCAACTAGGTCACTCCTACATCGGAACTGAGCACATGTTGCTCGGACTTGTCCGTGAAGGTGACGGGGTAGCTGCACAAGTACTTTCAGAACTCGGCGCTGACATGGCTCGTGTTCGCACACAGGTCATTCAGATGATGTCTGGACAGACTGGCAAAGATGCTGGAGCATCGCAGGGATCTTCAAGTCAGAAGTCTGGCGACGTTGATGCCCAAGGTGGATCAGCCGTACTTGATCAGTTCGGTCGAAACCTCACACAACTTGCTCGCGAAGGCAAGCTTGACCCACTCGTAGGACGCGAAAAAGAAGTTGAGCGCGTCATGCAGATTCTTTCTCGTCGTACCAAGAACAACCCAGTGCTCATTGGTGAG
>CAIKVF010000110.1 GCA_903830745.1 uncultured Actinomycetes bacterium
GTTGGGGCACTCACGAGAACATTTACGTTCTGGTCAATGGCTTCAATCGCGTCTAGCTGAAAGTTGTCTGGTCCAAAGCCAAGTCCATCAATGAACCTGCTCCGGTAATCTCCGGTGATCATTTTCTAGCGATCTTACCTACACCAATTGCACCGAAGTAGAAAACAACGAGCGGAACTGCCAGTGCACACATTGAAAGAGGATCACCACTTGGGGTGAAGACAGCAGATGCAATAGTTATTCCAATACATGCGTAGCGCCAGTTTCGAAGCAATGTCCTAGGCGTCACTGCTCCGGCAAGTTGTAATGCAACAAGTACTACTGGAAACTCGAATGTAAGTCCAAAGGCGAAGAGCATCAGAGTAAGTAGTGACAAGTACTGGTTCGGGTTGTATTCCGTTACCAATGTATTTCCGCCGATGGCTTGAAGGAACTGAATTGCGTGACCGAAGCTGAAGTACGCAACGACCATTCCAATAACGAAGAAAATTACTGCGGCAATAACAAAAGGAATAATGTATTTTTTCTCATTCTTTTTTAGTCCGGGATTAATAAAGCGCCAAGCTTGCCAAAATATAACTGGAAGCGAGAAGATGATTCCTCCATAAACCGAAATCTTGATTCGAAGCGATAGCCCATCCATTGGATTCGTAATAAGAAACTTGCAAGCATGAATGTTTGCGGCACAGTAAGGGTGTTGTAACCATTTAAGGATTGGGGCATAAAAGAGAAACGAGAGAACGCCAAAAACAAACACGCTGATTGTTGTCACAAAGAATCGATGACGAATTTCGGAGAGATGCTCCGCAAGTGTCATGCCTGTTGCGGCTTTGCTAAATCTGCTCATAATTAGTTCATTGATGGATCGCTGGGCTGTGGCGCGTCACCAATAAGGGTTGTGTCTGGGGCAGGCGCTGAATCAGCGGCAGGAAGGACGACATCTGAGTAAGGTGCAGGGATATCAATCCCATCTTCCTTCTTCGCTTCTAAATCAGCAAGTATTTTTGCTGTTATAACTTTTTCTTCAGATTGTTCAGCAAGTTTATTAAGCATGTTTACAGGGTTTCTTGCAATTCGAGCAATGTCACCGGCGCTTGGAAGGTCTGGAATGACATCTCTAACTTCTGACTCAATTTTTTTCTGAATGTTTTTGAGAGATGACCAGGCCGAGCCGAGCTTTTCTGCGACCTCTGGAAGTTTGTCCGGTCCAAGAAGAAGTAGCGCCACGGCAATAATGACAATGATTTTGATTGGGCTTAAATCGAACACCTAGACATTGTAGGGCGGTGTGCTCGCCCCTCTCCTAGAACCAGTGCAGGCGTGAAAATGGCCAAATTCTTACAAATACCTTGCCAATTATGTTTTTGCGTGGCACGTAACCCCAGTAGCGGCTGTCACAGGAGTCAGGGTGGTTGTCACCAATCACGAAGTAAGAGTTAGCTGGCACAACTTGTTTTTCAATAAAACGTGCACCCAATGGTTCATTGTGCGGCCAGTTTTCTTTTAAGGCGACACCATTAATCAAAATCGTGTCGCCCTTTGAAGAAACCTTGTCACCCGGTACTCCAACAACACGCTTTACGAGATCAGATACGGAGTCTCCACACTGAGTCGCTACAGCCGCAGGTGCTTTAAAGACAATGATGTCTCCAGTGTTGACTGTTCCAAAGGTCACGCTGAGTTTGTCAACAATGATTCGGTCACCAATTAAGAGTGTTGGCTCCATTGACGCAGACGGAATGTAATAGGTCTGAAAGACAAACACACGGGCAAAGGCTGATACCAAGAGAGCAATTCCAATAATTGTGACCCACTCAATGCCGGCCCTTCTCCTCTTGCGTCTGCCTCTTGCTTTTTTGAGTCGATGAATGTCTTCTTCAGTTTGCCCGAAGCCCATTCCGGTGTTTTCATCGGCGAAAGAAACGACGTAGGGAGACCAGTCGAAATCGTTTATATCGATTTCTAAATTTGAGTTGTCCTCATCAGCCACAGAACAAGGTTAGTCGTGACGTTCAAGCGATGAAATCAATTTCTTAAATCGATCGTCTGTGCTTTTGAAGGGGTCTTTTAATAGGACTGTTCGCTGCATCTCATCATTTAGCTTCAAGTGAACCCAGTCAACGGTGTAATCACGTCGCCACTCTTTTGCAGCTTTAATGAACGTTCCTCGCATGTGAGCACGTGTTGTTGCCGGCGGCGTAGTTGTTGCCTCTTTTATGTCTTCGTCGCTCACCATGCGTGTGAAGTGCCCTCTGGCTTGGCGTCGGTAGTAGAGGCCCTTGTCGACATTGGTGTCGTGATACAAAAGGTCAATCAACGCAATCTTTGGATCAGACAGGGCAATATGAGAACGCTCTTGTTCTCGCTCAATAATCTGCAGCTTTGCAATCCAGTCAACTCGGTCGCTCAAGAGCATTGGATCACTCCGGTACTGCTCAATAACCTCACGCCAGAGTCGCACAGCATTCTTTTGATCCTCTGGAAGTTCATCATGACCCTGTACGAAAGCTTCAGCGCGCTCACAGAGGTCTTCTTGGATCTCGAGCGCCGTCATGTCTCGTCCATTGACAAGCTTTACGGTTTCTTTGCTCCATAGATCGTAGGAAATGTCCCTCAATGCATTAATCGGAGAAGCCATGTTGTAGTCACGAAGCACTGTTTGCTTATCTTCAATCATTGCGAGCACTACAGCTGCTGTTCCTACTTTTAGATACGTAGCGAATTCGCTCATGTTGGAGTCACCAACAATTACGTGAAGGCGTCGGAATCGTTCAGGATCTGCGTGTGGTTCGTCTCTCGTGTTAATAATTGGACGACTTCTCGTTGTTGCTGAAGAGATTGCTTCCCAAATGTGCTCAGCTCGCTGGCTCATTGAATAGTTCGTTCCCTTGGTGTTTGTCACGACTTTTCCGGCACCAGTGAAGATTTGGCGAGAAATTAAATACGGAATGAATACTTGCTCGAGCCTGGTTAAATCTTCGATTCGCTCAATGCAGTAGTTCTCATGGCATCCATACGAGTTTCCCGTTGAGTCGGTGTTGTTCTTAAAGAGAAATATCTCACCACGAATGCCTTCATCATCGAGTTGCTGCTGAGCGTAATCAACCAGCTCTCGAAGAATCATCTCGCCGGCTTTATCTTGAGCCACGACATCGTGCAGTGAATCGCACTCTGCGCTTGCGAACTCGGGGTGTGAGCCAACGTCTAGATAGAGGCGGCTTCCGTTTTCAAGAAAGACATTGGAGGATCTTCCCCATGCAACAACTTTTCTAAAGAGAAATCTGGATACTTCGTCAGGACTTAGTCGACGCTGCCCGCGAAGCGTGAAAGTGACACCGAATTCGGTTTCTATTCCGTAGATTCTTCGAAGCATGTAGTCTCCCCTCTTGCTGTTCTATCAGCCGAGGAGTTCACTAACTCGGTTATCGCTTAAGCGTGTGAATGTGCGACGTGCTCCGTTGTCTTCAAGTGTTGCAACTTCTAAATCTTCCACCGATATCGTACGTTCGGGTCCAGAGATTGCTGATACGCAGTCCTTGAGTGTCTGTGCGAGTGGCTTGAGTTCAGATTCACTCGCCGTGAATCGCCCCTTGATGGTTTCAGCATCTCCACCAAGAACCGCAAACAATGGCTCGTCAGTAATAGTTCCTTCGTAGCCCACTCGGTACAGCTTCGTTGGTCGAATGTTGTTTCCAAGTTGTGCCACAAGAATCTCTACTTCGAGAGGCTTCTGTCCTTCTGAGAAGACTTGACCGAGATATTGAGCGAAATAATTAGCGAGCGCGCGTGCGTCAACATCTTCACGTGAGTAGGTGTAACCAGTTCCATCAGCCCAGCGAATACCAGCTTCTTTTAGGCGGTCGAACTCGTTGTACTTACCTACTCCAGCGAATGCCAGGCGGTCATAGATTTCAGAAATCTTGTTTAATGAAGCAGACGGGTTCTCTGCAACCATGACCACGCCGGTTTCATAAATTGCAGCGACGATCGAACGTCCACGAGCAATTCCCTTTTGGGCGAATTCGGCACGGTCTTTTGTTAGCTGCTCTGGATTGACGTAGAAATAATTGCTCATCGAAGCGTTCCTCCAGCAATGCCACCTGAATTTGTTCGACGATCATTGATTGTCTTAAAGCGTGCAGCAACTGCGTCAACAGGAACCTCTTGGAAGCCTTCTTCGTTGATGATCACCATTATTGGAAATAGTCCTCGCACGAAGTCAGGTCCACCAGTGCTTGGATCGTTGTCTCCTGCTTCGTAAAGGGCCAGTGCCCCAAGCTCGAGTGCTGCTTCTAAGTCCAGGTCACTTCTAAAGCCCAGGCGAAGTGCGCTCTCAGCAAATGGAGATCCTGAACCGATTGTTGCGAAGTCTGCTCTTTCGTAGCATCCACCGGCTCCATCGAATTCAAAGATGCGCCCAACCTTGTGGCTGGTGTCCCATCCAGCGAGAAGTGGCATCACGGTGAGCGGTGTTGTGAAGTTGTTGTTCTGAATGATTGGTGACAGATAGTTGGCCTTACCTTCAAGGCTGAGAGAAGTGTCAGTCATTTTCTCGTAGTGCTCAAATGAAAGTTGTGCGAGCTTGATGAATTCAATGCCACGCGCTGCCGATCCTGAAATTGCGATTGCCGTAAAACGATCAGCCGCTTCAATCTTTCTGATGTCTCGACTTGCAATGTAGTGACCAGTCGCCTGACGGTCTCCGACCATCACCACTCCACCTACATAACGAACAGCAATAACTGTGGTGGCGTGCGGGAGATCAATTGACTCAGACGACTGCGGTGCACTTAGTCCTGTGGACTTTGCGAACCGAAAGAAGTCGGGACCTGGATCGTCCTGAGCACTAAAAAGCGGAAGACCCATTACTACTCGCCGCCCTTTTGAACGTAATTACGAACGAACTCCTCAGCGTTCTCTTCTAGTACTTCGTCGATCTCATCGAGAAGGTCATCAAGGTCATTCTTCAACTGGTCGCCCTTAGTTGTGTCGACATTGACTGCAGCTTGTTCTGTGGACGCTCGCTCGGTCTTTTGTTTTTGGATTCGTTCTTGTTCGCTCATAGTTCTTTTCTACCCGTTCATTGCCTTAAGAAGTGCACTTGCTGATGGATTCTTTTCTAGCAAGTCCTGCGTTAGTTCTGCTGTACCTCGCAAGGGGTCAAGCATAGGAACCCTCTGTAACGGCCCTTCTCCTAGGTCAAAGACCACAGAATCCCAGTTAGCAGCGACAATTTGCTCTGGAAAGCGGGCAACGCACTGTCCTCGGAAATAGGCCCTGGTTGTTCTTGGCGGGTTGTGAACGGCTTCACTAACTTGCTCATTTGAGAAGAGTTCTAGGAGCCCAACTCTCTTGGCTAGCGATTTTTCTTTACGAAGGTCGTGGTACTGCAGGTCGACTGCTCGAAGTTTTGCGTCATTGTCAGGCAGGTCGTAGCGATCTTTTAGACCCTCAATAACTCGAAGCTTTGCTACCCAGTCAATGCGATCAGCCACTGATGCAGGGTTATCTCTCACCCCGTCGAGCATTTCTCTCCAATGCTTCATGATGAGGGCAACTTCGTCCTCATCTGCAACATCTGGCGCACCGGTTCGCTTTGTAAATGAATCAGCAAGATTCCATAATTCATCTTGGAAGTCCCACGCAGTTCTCTTCTTGCCGTCTTCACAGAGAACTGCATGAGTGAGTGTTGTATCAATAGCGAATGATCTAACAGACTGCACTGGGTGCACCGGCATGCTTGGAAAGACTTTTGCTCCTTCTGCTTCTAACAGTGAAAGAAGTAGAGATGTTGATCCCAACTTTACGAAGGTTGCCACCTGGCTCATGTTGGCGTCACCAATAATTACGTGCAGTCTGCGAAAGCGTTCCGCATCACTGTGAGGTTCATCACGGGTATTAACAATTGGACGCTTGAGCGTTGTCTCTAGGCCCACAACTTCTTCAAAGAACTCAGCACGTTGACTTATCTGGAACGGTGGGTTTACCTCAAGGCCATCTTCTGTCTCCGCACCAACCTTTCCGGCGCCAAAGATGATCTGTCTGGAAACAAAGTGTGGAACAACTCCCGCTACTACTTCTTTGAATTCAAGATCCCTACTGAGCAAATAGTTCTCGTGTGTTCCGTATGAATTGCCTTTTCCATCACAGTTGTTCTTGTAGAGAGTTATTCGCATTGATGGGTCGAGAGACTGATTTGAAACGTTCATTGCTCGAAGCATCACTTCTTCACCAGCTGCGTCATACAACGTTGCTTCAAGTGGTGTTCGACATTCTGGAGACGAATACTCAGGGTGTGCGTGATCTACGTAGAGTCGAGCACCGTTAGTTAGAACCGTGTTTGCTAGTTGCGTTTCTACGATTGGTGCAAACGAAGTGAAGTTGAGTACTCCGCGTGAGTCAGAACTTGGGCTTTCGCTATCGAAGTCCCAGTTGATTCGAGTTCGACCTTCTTGGGCGTAAGCATTAACGATGATGCTTGACGCCAAGATCGGATCTTGCTCTGGTCCTCCAGCAATGCCGTATTCAGTCTCAATGCCGAGAACCTTTGGGACTTGCATGACTTAGAGGTACTGGCCGGTTCCGACGTGCTGGATTGAGCGGCCACCCTTGACGTCAGTTTCCTCACGGTTGATGAGTGTGCGAATAAAGATGATTCGCTCACCCTTCTTTCCAGAAATTCGTGCCCAGTCGTCAGGGTTTGTGGTGTTCGGAAGATCTTCGTTTTCACGGAACTCTTGACGGATTGATTCCATGAGGTCTTCGGTGCGCACACCCTTGCCCTTTGATGCAATCTCGCGCTTCACCGCGAGTTTCTTTGCACGGCGAACGACGTTCTCAATCATGGCCCCAGATGCGAAGTCTTTGAAGTAGAGGATTTCTTTGTCGCCACCCTGGTAGGTCACTTCAAGGAACCTGTTGGTGTCGTCTATTAAGTACATGTTCTCAACGGTTTGTTCAATCATGAGTCGAACTGCCTTGTCGCGGTCCCCACCACCGAGGTCTTTAATGATTGACTCGTCAATTGGCAATTCTGAATGGAGGTAGCGCTGGAAAATTTGTGCCGCAGCTTCTTCATTCGGTCGCTCGATCTTGATTTTCACATCAAGTCGACCTGGTCGAAGAATCGCTGGGTCAATGAGGTCTTCTCGGTTAGTGGCGCCAATAACAATTACGTCACGTAGTGATTCCACGCCGTCGATCTCAGCAAGCAACTGAGGAACAATGGTGCTCTCCATGTCTGAAGAAATTCCAGTTCCTCTGGTTCTAAAGAGTGAGTCCATTTCGTCAAAGAAAATTATGACCGGTGTTCCCTCTTCGGCTTTTTCACGAGCACGCTGAAAAACAAGACGAATCTGTCGTTCAGTTTCTCCGACGTACTTGTTTAAGAGTTCTGGTCCCTTAATGTTCAAGAAGTAAGAACGAACATTTTTGTTGCCAGAGAGTTCAGCAACTTTCTTCGAAAGTGAATTAGCAACGGCTTTAGCAATGAGCGTCTTTCCACATCCTGGAGGACCGTAGAGAAGAATCCCCTTCGGTGCAGGTAATTCGTAGTCCTGGAATAGTGCTCGGTGCAGGTAAGGAAGCTCAACGGCGTCAGTTATGAGTTCAATCTGAGCATCGAGTCCACCAATGTCTTCGTAAGA
>CAIKVF010000111.1 GCA_903830745.1 uncultured Actinomycetes bacterium
TCGCCTTGGTGAAGTGAGATTCCAGAGACGTGATCTTGTAATGACGTAACCAATGCTGGCCACGCGAGTGGGTGTTCAACGTCAGCAATTGTTGGCTTAATAGAAAGTATTCGTAGAACTCGACCTGCACCAACGTACGCACGAGTCGTCGAAATTACGTATTCAATGGCGGTGCGCAGTGGGGTAGTGAGAAACGTGGTGTAGCCAAAGAAGGCAACGAGCTGTCCCGGTTGCAAGCTGTGATTCATTACATCTCGCGCACCGAGGTAAGTAATTGCGGCGGTTAGAAGTGCTGGAAGCAGCACCTGTCCAGATTCGAGACCAGCTTGCGGCCAGGCAATTCGCCATCCAGTGACTTTCACTTTTTGACTTTGCTGAACGTAGTTATTTAGAAACACTTCTTCACCACCAACACCACGCAAGATGCGAAGCCCAGTAACGGTGTCTGAGCCAAGTGCCGCGAGTCTTCCGGCGGCTTCACGCTGGGCGGCTTGTGCTGCATGAAGTGGTTTCATAAGTGGCGTTGTAAGAGAGGCAAGTAATGGAACGCCAATAAGAACAATGAGCCCAAGTTGCAGCGATGAGCTGAGCAAAATGAATGAGACCACGAGCCACGAAATAATTGCTCCCATAAAACGAGCGAATACGTCAAAGGCCCCGCCAATTCTCATCGCGTCTGCAGCGACAGTATTTACAATGTCGCCAGCTTGGACAACGTCGGTAACTGCACTTCCAGTTGTTGCTACGTGGTGGCCAATTGCTTGAACAGTCCGGTACGCCGCATTCATCCAGTTCGTTACTGCGAGTTGGTGGCGAAACATGCCACAGAGAGCCTGTACGAGGCCGAGCAACATGACAATCCCTGACCAGCGAAGAAGTTCAGCGAGTGAGTGATGAGCAACGCCTTTATCAATCGCAACACCAACGGCGGCCCACAATAAAGCTTGGCAAAGCATCCATCCAATTCCAAAGCCAGCGTTCATAACGAGAAGCCATTTTTGGTTTCGCGCTATCCAAAATAAATAGCGGAAAGGAGAGCGAATGTCCGGAGTCCCTGGATTCTTTTCTGGAAGTTCTCGGAGTGGTAAACGAAGCACGAACCAGTTTGCCAGTTTTCTGAAACTTCCGGAACTGAGCGCTGCGAACCCTTGCGGGTGGATAGTGAGACGACCTGTAAGCGGGGTTCTGTCCACCTTCCTTGCGGAAGGATGGGTAGCCATCCATCTAAGCGATCTACCTCGGAAGTGTCCTGTTTCCAGAACATGCGGGCCACGCGCTCCCACGTTTGATCTTGCTCCGGGTGGGGTTTACCTAGCTATCTCAATCGCTCAAGATACTGGTGCGCTCTTACCGCACCGTTTCACCCTTACCTGTACTTAGTTGCCTAAGCCATCGGCGGTCTGTTCTCTGTGGCACTGTCCTGCACGTCACCGTGACTCACTATTCGCGAGCACCTTGCCCTATGGAGCCCCGACTTTCCTCACTACTTGTTGCCAAGTAATGCGGCTACCCAGTCCTCTCACTATCCGCATCAATTCTGACACATCAGGGCTAAAACCTCAAGAGGCATCTTTTTGTTACTGGGGGCAGGTAGCCTCGCCTCGTGGTTCCTGACGAAATTTCAACCGATACCCATATCCATGAGGTGGGAGAGTTCTATGAACTCTTGACCGCTCAATTGGAATCGGCCTACGGCAAGCGCAACCCTCAGTGGGTCAGGGGCGAAATCGCAAAGGTCTACGAAAAGGGTCACGTCTACATCGACCTTGTTGACGCAGGATCTTCTCCCTCAGATGCGAGACGACCAATGCTTGGCACTCACTGCTGGCAGGGACCATGGGGTTCACTCAAGCGCAAACTCTCTGAAGATGGCATAACCCTTAAAGAAGGAATGGTCGTTAACTTTCTCGGGTACGTAGATGTTTACGCACCGCAAGGAAAAATCGGATTCACAATTATGCAGGTCGACGTCGAAGGTCTTCTCGGGGACGCTGCAAAACGTCGTGCAGATTTAATTAAGAAACTCCACGCTGAAGGCGTTGTTGATGCGAACAAGCAAACAGTTGTTCCACCTGTTCCGCTTCGCGTTGGTCTTGTGGCGAGTCCTGGTACTGAGGGTTACAGCGACTTCACTGGTCAACTTCTCAATTCCGGATACGGCTTCGAAATCACTTTGGTAAAAACTGCCGTGCAAGGTGACACTGCTCCACCGCAAATCGTGAACGCGATTCAAGCACTTGATGCGCACGGCGTTGACATCATCTGTCTCGTGCGTGGTGGAGGATCGAAGGGTGACCTTTCATGTTTCGACGACGAGCGCATTGCA
>CAIKVF010000112.1 GCA_903830745.1 uncultured Actinomycetes bacterium
GTCCTTCTGCGGAGGAGGCCAAAGAAGTATCTGTGTGCTTGCTAGCAACTCGTAGATACAACTCTCTTCTGCTTAAGAACCGTGCACTGCGTTTGGTCGCCGTACAGCCGTGAGGTTGGGTGGTACACAATCGAGTTCATGTCGAATTATTGGAATCCATTAAGCGTGATCACCACAGTGGTGAGATCGTGGGCCAATAAATCACTGATAAACCCTAGGAGGGTAAAGTGGCACCAGCTGCGAAGAAGAAGGCTGCACCTAAGAAGGCTGCACCAAAGAAGGCTGCTAAGCGCAAGCCAGCTGCAAAGAAGGCTGCAAAGAAGACAGCTAAGAAGGCTGCCCCTAAGAAGGCTGCTAAGAAGACAGCAAAGCGCAAGCCAGCTGCCAAGAAGGCTGCCAAGAAGGCAACCAAGCGCAAGCCAGCTAAGAAGGCTGCTGCAAAGAAGACTGCAAAGAAGGCTGCACCAAAGAAGGCTGCAAAGCGCAAGCCTGCTAAGCGCAAGCCAGCTGCAAAGAAGAAGTAGTCAAACACCCTTAGGGGTATTTGTAACTAAACGGGGGCTTCGGCCCCCGTTTGGTGCTTTCTAGAGTTATTTCAGATCAGAAGGCTCATCAACGTCGTAGCCCCACGGGCTTGCAAGAATCGTTGAGAATTGAATACCTAGGCGCTGCGCCTCTTGTTCGTGAAGAACCCTGGATCCAACGCCGTAGTGAAAGTGGAAGTCGAGTCCTGTAGGCAGACTGAGAACGTTGGTTCCTGATCCGTGGTGATCGCTCACGATAGTTATTGGAGTTGGTGGTGAAAACTCACTCAGGCCCTCAGGGTTTTTTAAGTCACCATGGACAACGTGCAATTGCTCGTAGCGTGATCCGAGCGCAGCGTACGCATTTGAGACGGCTTCGTTTAGGCCACTCGAATGAGACTCGAACACTTCAATGCCGAGCTTCATTGCGAATGAAGTGATCTCGGGACTTTCGCTTAGTACGAGAACTTTTCTGGTGCCACAACTTTGCAGCACACCGCGTGCGAGTTCTTCGGCGAGTTTGCTTACATCGAGAGACGAGTCTTTGCGCAGTCGGTCTTTAGCCAGGTCAAACTGCTTCAGTGGCACTAAGAACGCGTCGTAGGTCATTGATTAATGCTAGACACTCTCTACGTACCCAGATACCTATGACAGCCGAAACGAACGATCTACTTGCCTTTGAAAGGCCGCTTATTGCACGAGGTGAAATTGTCGTTGGCCTCGACGAAGTTGGCAGAGGAGCACTCGCTGGCCCGCTCACTGTGGGTGCAGTTGTTCTGCGTGAAATTATCGACCCTCCAGCGGCCCTCACGGACTCAAAGCTCCTCACCGCGCTTCGTCGAGAAGAGTTGCAAGTTCCAATCAAGCAGTGGGCGAGTGCCTGGTCGCTTGGTTCAGTTAGCTCACAAGAAATCGATGAGTGGGGACTTCGCCTGGCTCTGGCGGTCGCTGCAACAAGAGCAGTGCAGGGCCTAGACGTGACGCCAACGCATGCACTCATTGATGGTTCTTTTAACTTGCTTGACGCACCAGCTGACGTGAAGTTTGGAAGCTCTCCGCCACCTGAACTGCTCTTTTCAAAAATGGCTCACACGACGATTGTTAAAGGTGATCAGAAGAGCGCCACGATTGCAGGCGCATCAGTGCTTGCCAAAGTTTCACGAGATGCGTTTATGACGCAACTCAGTGATGAATTTCCTGCGTACGAGTGGGCCGGTAACAAGGGTTACGGTGCGCCAGGGCACTTAAAAGCATTAAGCCAAGTAGGTCCAACTGCGTATCACCGAACATCATGGAATTTGCCCGTGTTTGAAGGTGGAATGTAGTACTCAGTTCGCGTCTTTAGTCAGAAATTGACTTATTTGTGGCTCTAGATTCGCATTATGCTTTACAGGTGGCCAATGTCCTTTCTGTTAAAGATTTAAAGACCGAATTTCACATGAGAACGGGCAACGTTGTTGCCGTTGACGGTGTGAGCTTCACTATTGGCGAAGGTGAATGTGTAGGACTCGTAGGAGAGTCTGGATGCGGTAAAACAACCATTGGAATGTCAGTCATGGGGCTACTCCCTGGAACCGGTCATGTGGTTGGTGGGTCAATTGAACTCCTGGGTCAAGACATTGCCGGGTTTGATGAATCGCAGATGCAAAAGGTCCGTGGCAACCAGGTCGCCATGATCCCTCAAGACCCAATGACCGCACTAAACCCGACCATGACCATTGGTCGCCAAATCGCCGAAGGATTCATCTGGCACCGTGGCTGCAGCGAAGAAGAAGGTCGCCAGAGGGCGATTGAAGTACTTCGCATGGTTGAAATGCCACAGCCTGAAGAACGCCTCGAGCAGTACCCACACGAACTCTCCGGTGGACTTCGCCAACGAGTCATGATTGCCATGGCTCTTGTTTGTGAACCGAAACTTCTTATTGCAGACGAACCAACAACTGCGCTCGACGTAACAATCCAGGCACAGATTTTGAACTTGATTGACCGACTTCGTCGCGACCTAAAGATGGCAGTTCTTCTCATCACTCACGACATGGGCGTCATCGCTGGCCGTACTGACCGCGTCGTTGTTATGTATGCCGGTAAAAAAGCAGAGCTCGCAGTTACTCGCGATCTCTTCGCTGAAATGCGCCATCCTTACACCCAGGCACTCCTTAGCTCTGTCCCTGACATCAGCTCTACGGAGAAGCGTCGCCTCCTTTCAATCTCAGGACTTCCACCAGACCTTTCGAAGGAACTTGTTGGATGTCGTTTTGCTCCACGTTGCACTTTCGCAACTGATGCCTGTCGACTCAGCGAGCCACCTCTTAGCCAAGAAGGGCAGCATGAGTTTGCTTGCTTTAATCCAGTCAAGGGTCTCGGCATCAAAGTTCAGCAACGCTTGGTTGAAACTAAGTTCAACGCTGAAACTTCTGCGACACTTCTCGAAGTGAAGAACTTGGTCAAGTTGTACCCACTTCGTTCATCCAGTCTTTTTGCTCGAAGTAAAAAGAATGTAAACGCAATCAGTGATGTTTCTTTCTCACTTCGCGCTGGCGAGACCTTTGGTCTGGTGGGTGAGTCTGGTTGCGGTAAAACTACGACCGCCAAGGTGATTGCTGGGCTTGAAGCACCAACGAGCGGATCGGTGAATTTTGAAGGAAAGGCACTCGAGAGCCTGAAGGGTAAAGAGAGACTTTCAGCCCGCAGGAACGTCCAAATGATGTTCCAGGATCCTTACGCATCGCTCAATCCTCGACAACCAGTTGGCTCAATCTTGGAGGAGCCGTTCATCATTCATGGCGAAGGAACGGCCAAAGAACGTAAAGAGAAAGTCGCTAAGTTACTCGACCTCGTAGGTCTTTCGAAGAACGCAATGCTTCGCTACTCACACGAATTTTCTGGTGGACAGCGTCAGCGAATTGGACTGGCGAGAGCCATTGCACTCAATCCAAAATTGTTAGTTGCTGACGAACCGGTGAGTGCGCTCGACGTTTCAATTCAGGCTCAAATTCTTAACCTGATCAAAGACCTACAATCAGAACTTGACCTCTCGCTTCTCATTATCAGCCACGACTTAGGTGTCATTCGCTACATGGCTGACACGGTCGGAGTCATGTATCTCGGAAAGCTCGTCGAAGTCGGACCATCCGAGAGTATCTACCTGAACCCAGTGCACCACTACACCCGTGGACTGCTCGATGCAGTTCCTCAACCTATGGATGCTCTAAAGGCTCAGGAGGGCTCCACGAAGCTACTCAAGGGTGAACTGCCATCACCGGTGGATCCACCTTCAGGATGCAGATTTAGGACTCGTTGTCCAATGGCAACAGACATTTGTACCAACGAAGAGCCACCGATGCAAGAGTTCGGACCGAACCACTTCTCAGCGTGTCACTTCCCACTTCGCCAGCCAGTGAGTATTCGTTAATTAACGCTTTTGAAGGCGAACTTCGAATCCGTCTCGCAGTGCGTCACCAATGTAATTAAGTGAGAGTACGACAAGCACAATACACACGGCTGGCGGAGCAATTTCCCACCAATAGCCCTGTGCAGCAAACGGGACACCGTTATTGAGCATTGAGCCCCAGTCGGTATTAGGAAGTGGAATGCCGAGGCCAATGAATCCAAGTCCCGCAAGTGCGAGGATGGAGTCAGCAACTGAGAATGTTGCTATGACGACCATTGTTCCAACCGTATTTGGCAAGATGTGGCGAAGGATGATCCTTCGCGATCCTCCACCCATTGTCTTAACTGCCGACACGAACTCGCGTGACTTAAGGCTGAGCGTTTCACCTCTAATAAGTCGAGCAGATCCGAACCATCCAGTTAGTCCAAGGGTCATGATGATGATGGTGGTCGACTGTCCGAAGAGCACGACAATCACAATGATCAAGAAGAGACCAGGAACTGAGAGTCCAACGTCTACGAAACGCATCATGAAACTGTCCAACATTTTCCCGCGGTAACCAGCAACAGCACCATAAATTGATCCGACTGTAACGGAGATAACTCCAGCCAAGAATCCAACGGTGAGTGCGGTGCGCCCACCAAGCATGAGGCGTCCAATTACGTCGAATCCAGATGGGTCTGTTCCAAGGATTGCTGAGAATGAGTGGAACCATGGAAAGTTATACGGTGAACCACCATTAATAAGCGTTGAAGAAATTGCGAATGGGTCGCTCTGGTTGGTGCGATAGAGAAATGGCCCCACAAACGAGAACAAAATCATGAATCCAAGCACGAATAGCGAGGCAACAGCAAGCTTGTTCTCGCGGAATGTTCGCCAAATAAGAGTTAGAAGACTTCCTTCGTCTCCAATGTCTCCGGCATCCTTGTCCTGGATGAGGTCTGTGTTGTTAGATACGTCGCTCATTGCCTAGTGTCCCTTGCTTCCGATACGAATTCTTGGGTCCGCAACCGCATAAAGAAGGTCAGCAACAATTGAACCGAGAACAGTAACTACGGTTGCAATGATTGTTGTTCCTACAACCGTTGGCATGTCCTGTGATGTTGCAGCCCTTAGGGTGAGAAGTCCCATTCCAGGAATGTCGAAGAGTGTTTCAGTAATAAGAGCACCACCAACAACAGCTGGAAGACTGAGTCCAATAATTGTCACGATTGGAAGCATTGAGTTTCGAAGTGCGTGTCGACGAATTACCAATTTCTCAGGAAGACCTTTTGCTCGCGCGGTCTTAATGTAATCCTGCGTCAATGTGTCGAGCATTGAAGAGCGCTGAAATCTACTGAGTCCACCAACACCCAAGAGCGAAAGAGTCAGCACTGGAAGTATGTACTGTCTAGGTGAAGTGAAGAGCGAGAAGACTCCCGTGTCAGTTGCGACAGTTACAGGGAAAATGTGCAGCTTGATTGCGAACACTGAAATAAGTGTCTCACCAATCAAAAACACAGGTGTCGCATAAAGAATGAATGTAATGAGTGTCGCGAAGTAGTCAATCTTGGTGTTTCGACGCTGGGCTTGGAAAATGCCAAGTGGAATTGCAAGAAAGAACTGAATAATTAGAGAAACGTTTACGAGCACCAAGGTATGGCCAAGTGCAGACTTGATGAGATACCAAACAGGTGCGCTCTGGGTGATGGAATTTCCAAGGTGGAGTCGAGCGATCTGCAAGAGGTAGTTCCACCACTGGTAGATGAGTGACTTGTCGAGTCCGTTGTCAATGTTGAACTGTCTGATTGTGCGCGGGTTAGCTCTGTTTCCAAGGGCTACTACTGCTGGGCCACCGGGAACAAAGTGTTCCAAAATGAACGTCAGGGTTACAACGATTAGTAGGACAAAAAACCCTTGATAAATACGCTTAGTTAGGTACGAAAGCACAATGCAACCCTACTACTAAATGCAAAAACCCCCCGGATTTCTCCGGGGGGTTTTTGTTACTAGAACTAACTAGAAGTTAATTGAATTTACTTCTTGTACCAAAGTTCAGCGCGTCCGTATCCAGTTGCCTGAGGTACGTAGCCACCGATGTTGTTCTTAACTTCAATAAGACCAACGGTCCAGTTCTGCCAAACGTTTGGTGGGTTCTTCTGAAGTGCTGACTCGTACTGAGTAAGAGTTGCTGATCCATTGATTGTTCCAAGGATCACCTTGTCGATTGCAGCATTAGAGAAGTCACCTGAGTTAGATGCAGCACCTGAGAGCCACAGCGGCTCACCAGTTGGGAGGAATCCAGGCGCGTAAATCCAGCCTGATCCTTCGTACATGTCCCAGTTGGTTGTACCAATTGTGTCGTTACCAATAGTCGTGTTGAATGACTGAGTGTTGATTACAAGGGCAATACCATTCGCCTTAGCAGAAGCCTGCCAAAGGGTCATAGCGGCCTGACCTTGTGTGTCACCAAGTGTTGTGGTGTCAACCTTGATTACGAACTTGGCTCCAGCAGCGATTCCATCTCCACACTTCGAAGGTGTTGCGCAGCTCCAAACACCGTTGTTGTCAAGAACCCATCCGTGAGCCTTCATTGCAGGAGCAATGTCGCTGATCTTGTATGGGCTGACCTTCTCGTGTGAACTGTACTTACTTACTGGGTACGGAGGAAGTGGTCCTGGTGTTGGGTAACCGTATCCACGGTAAGGACCGTTGATGATTGCGGCTCCTGGGTATGAGTCATTCAGCGCTACACGGATGTAGCTCTGAGCGAAGAGTGCACTTCGTGGAGTGCTGTCGCCAGCACCAAGAGTTGCATCATCTTGGGCACCAGTGTTCTTCGAGTCCTGGTTAATTGGACCGTATCCAACTGACCAAGAGTATGAAGTCACTAGGTGGTAACCGCTAGCCATTCCGGAAATCTTTGCCTTTGGTGCTTGTGACAAGTTCGTAATTGGGTTTGCACTTGAACTTGGTGCTCCACCAATGTCTACTTGACCACTAAGGAGCAAGTTAAGGCAGTCACCAGTAGATGACTGGCAAGGA
>CAIKVF010000113.1 GCA_903830745.1 uncultured Actinomycetes bacterium
CCGTAGAGCGGTTCAAAGTGTAGAAGTGAAGACCAGGTGCACCGGCCTCTAAAAGCCCTTCACAAAGCTCTGTGGCGGCGCTGATTCCCTCTTGGCGAACAGCGTCTGAGCCACCTTTTGCGTCAGCATTCTGAAGTCGATCAATGAGAGCTTTTGGCACGGCAGAGCCCATCTTTGACATTCTCTCAATGCCAGCGAGTGTCGTTACGGGCATGATTCCAGGGAGCACTGGCTTAGACACACCAAGCTCGCCTAATTCACTAACGAGGCCAGTCCACTCTTCTACTTCGAAGAGAAGTTGCGTCACAGCAAAGTCTGCCAGCTGCATTTTCTGTGCAAGAAACTTTCGGTCACTCGCCATGTCGGGTGAGCGTGGGTGGCCCTGCGGGTGAGCAGCAACACCAATTGAGAATCCCTCAACTTCATGTGCGAGCTCGACCAGATCAAGTGCGTGCGTAAATTCTGAAGCCACGAGCGCTGGGTCGTCTGGAATGTCGCCACCAAGCGCCATGACATTTTCAACACCGGCAGACTTATAGTTTCCAAGAATTTCACGCATCTCATTTTTTGTGTGGCCAACACAAATAAGGTGCGCCATGGCTGTGGTGTTACCTGTTTTTTCAATCTGCGTTACAAGGTCAAATGTGCGCTGGCGAGATTCGCGTCCTCCGCGGTAGGTGACAGAAACAAATGAAGGACTTAGATCTTCGAGTTCACGAAGCGTCGAAGAAAGCTGAGCACTTTCGGCGTCAGACTTCGGTGGGAAATACTCGAATGAACGAGTGACGCCCTTGGCTAATAAAGCATCAATGCGCACGGACTATTCGCGACCGAAATCATCTTCGAGGCGAACAATGTCGTCTTCACCAAAGTACGAACCATGCTGGACTTCAATAAACACAACTTGCTTGTCAGTCCTGTTTTCGCAACGGTGTGCTTGTCCTAGCTTCACGTCAATGCTCTGACCTTCAGAAACTTGATATTCCACCTCATCAAGGATGACCGTTGCGGTTCCTTGAACAACAAACCAGTGTTCAGCACGCTTGGAGTGCTTTTGATAGCTAAGACGTTTACCCGGATCTACAACAATGCGCTTGACCTTGTGATCAAAGGCAGTCTCGTCAAGCACCGTGAAGTTGCCCCACGGCCTCTTATCGAACTCGCGCCCATATTGGTCTTTTTCAGTCATCGAATCTTCTCCGCAGCTAGAACAGCGTTGCGTAACAGCATTGCACGAGTCATTGGCCCAACGCCACCGATGCGTGGGGTAATCCAGCCAGCAACGCTGGCAACGTCTTCATGTACGTCACTCATTAATTTCTTGCCCGACCAACTGGTCCCAGCGCCCACCACTGCGGCCCCGGGCTTGACCATGTCTGGCGTTACGAGCCCAGCAACGCCCGCCGCTGCGACAATCACGTCAGCGGTCTTAACAATTGCCGCCATGTCTTCTACCCCGGTGTGCACCACAGTCACGGCTGCATTGCAGCCTGGACGTCGCATGGCAAGAAGTAGTGAGAGCGGGCGTCCAATAGTGAGTCCGCGACCAATCACGACCACGTGCTTTCCTTCAACTGGAACTTTGTGCGCCATGAGCAACTCAACAATTCCGGCTGGAGTGCACGGGAGTGGACCGGGTGCTCCCATCACGAGGCGTCCGAGATTAACTGGGTGAAGTCCGTCGACGTCTTTGTCGGGGTTGATGCGAAGGAGAATTTGTTCTTCGTTGATGCCAGCAGGCATTGGAAGTTGCACAAGAATCGAGTGGACGTTTGGGTCTGCATTTAAGCGGTCAATAACTCGTTCAACGTCAGCTTGTGTTGCACTTGAAGGTAAGTGTTCATGAAATGAAGTGATGCCAATTTCTTCACAGTCCGCGTGCTTCATCGAAACGTATTTTGCGCTCGGACCGTCGTCTCCAACAAGCACTGTTCCGAGACCTACGCTGCGTCCTCCGGCCTTGAGCCGAGATACCCGGTCAGCGAGCTCCATCTTGATGCGACCAGCTAGGCGCTCTCCATCAAGTAGTTCAGCTGTCATGGGACTCCTAATGACGGAAGTGACGCTCACCGGTGAGCATCATTACGATACCGGCTGCATTCGCCGCATCAATAACTTCCTGGTCTCGTACGGATCCTCCGGGCTGGACCACGCTGGTGACTCCCACGCTCGTGAGCGACTCGAGGCCGTCAGCGAATGGGAAGAATGCGTCTGACGCTGCTGCACCACCAATAGAGAGCTCGCCAGCTTTCTGCGAAGCAATGTTTGCTGAGAAGACGCGTGACTGCTGTCCCGCACCAATTCCTACAGCCACACCGTCTCTCGCAATGACAATTGCGTTCGACGTAGTTCGCGCGCACACTCGCCACGCAATGATGAGGTCTTCTAGCTGCTGAGGAGTTGGTTTCTTTTCAGTGACGCACTTCCAGTCACTTGGTGGGACTAACAACTCATCAGCATTCTGCACGAGTGCAGTGTCCCCGAATGTGCGGATTGATAGACCAAGTGGTTCTGGCGAAGGGGCACTGAGAAGTCGGGTGGCCTTGCGTCTAGAAACGAGTGTCGTGATTGCATCATCAGTGAAATTAGAAGCAATGATGACGTCGGCCTGAGGACCACTCGCAATGAGCGTGGCGAGTTCATTGTCGAGAGTGCCCGCAATCGCCACAATGCCGCCGAAGGCACTCTGTGGGTCTGCAGCGAGTGCTTTGTTAAACGCATCTGCGAGAGATTCGCCAACAGCAGCGCCTGATGCATTGGCGTGCTTAATGATTGCAACGGCACACTTTTTTGGTGCGTCGTGTTGCAGTTCATGAACAAGTCGCCACGCAGCGTCGGCGTCAAAGAGGTTTAGATACGACAGTGCTGTTCCAGCGTGCTGAATAACGCCGTCCCACCATGGAGTTGATCCACTAATGCGGTAACGAGCACCGATCTGGTGTGGGTTCTCTCCGTAGCGAACTGTTTGTACTCGCTCAAGTGCAATGTGCAAGGTCTGTGGCACAACAGCGTCAACATCACTTGGGGCGGACCCAATTTCTCCGCCACCGTCAAGCCACGCAACAATTTCTCCGTCATACGTTGCGGTGTGGGCAAAGGCTGCGCGTGCGAGTGAGTGGCGCGTGGCGTCAGAAAGCTTTCCGTTCTCTTGTAGTTCTTTAAGAACGCTTTCGTACTGCGAAGGACTCGTCACAATGCCCACGTGCTGATGATTCTTAGCAGCGGCGCGAACCATTGTTGGCCCACCTACGTCAATGAGTTCAATCGAGGGGTTAGAGCTAAATGGATACAAGTTGCAAACAACAATGTCGATTGCATCAATCTTGTGCTCGCCTAGTGCTTCTACGTGTGACGGCTTTGAGCGGTCGGCGAGGATTCCACCATGAATACGTGGGTGCAGTGTCTTTACGCGCCCGTCCATCATCTCTGGGAACCCAGTTACTTCAGAGACGTCGAGGTGCGAAATACCAGCATCCTTGAGCGCTGTTGCGGTACCACCGGACGCCACGA
The DNA here is from genome assembly GCA_903830745.1 of uncultured Actinomycetes bacterium. Classification (GTDB taxonomy): domain Bacteria; phylum Actinomycetota; class Acidimicrobiia; order Acidimicrobiales; family RAAP-2; genus RAAP-2. The sequence goes on from CAIKVF010000113.1 coordinate 3,511, forward strand.
GTTCTATGCCCATTGCGTGGAGGCCCTTCGCGAAGTCAATGAGGCCGGTCTTGTCGTAGACGCTTAGTAGTGCTCTCACTGCTTCTCCTCTCGTAACTCAGACGGTTCAATTCCGTTTGAAAGTGACGCCATCACCCTACCGACCACTGAAGGATAGAGATCACGTTCAACTTCCTTAATTCTCTCATGAAGCGAGCTCTCGTCATCATTGCTAAGAACTGGGACCCGGGCCTGGGCCAAGATTGGTCCATCATCGAGTTTCTCGGTGGCAATGTGGACCGTGCAGCCAGATTCCTTGGCACCAGCGTCGAGCGCCATCTTCACCGCGTGCCAGCCCTTGAAGTCTGGGAGCAGACTCGGATGAGTATTTAGAACTCGGCCCGGGAACGCTTCGTGAAAGACACCTGAGGTGATGGTGCCAAACCCGGCCATTGCAATGAGGTCAATGTTGTTTGATTGGAGCACTTTCGTAAGCGCATCACTGTAGACGTCGCGGTCAAATGATTTTGTGAAACCACCATATTCAGCGCGGTCAATTAAGAGCGCAGGAATTCCTGCGTGTTCAGCTATTTCGAGTCCGCGACACGGACGGTCTGATGCAACAAGTGCCACGTCGATCCCTGCGTGAAGCATTGCTTCAAGAATGGTGCCAGTACCAGACACCAAAACGCAGAGGCGAACATTGGCCAATGCGTTACATCGCCCTAACGATTTCGACCATCTTCTGTCCAGCTTCGGTTGGATTTGCGCAAACAAAAACACCAGCTTCGCGAAGTGCGTCCATCTTGGCTTGTGCTGTTCCCTTTGATCCAGAAATGATGGCGCCAGCGTGACCCATCTTCTTTCCCGGAGGAGCAGTAACACCCGCAATGTAGGACACAACTGGCTTGGTCATGTTGGCTTTGATCCATTCAGCAGCACGCTCTTCTTCAGAACCACCGATTTCACCAATCATCATGACGGCC
>CAIKVF010000114.1 GCA_903830745.1 uncultured Actinomycetes bacterium
CCGCTGCTCGGGTCCCAGCGGATTATTTCTTCTGATGAATTAGAAGTTTGAGGTCGAACAAACAAAACAACTTCATCTCCACGTTTTTTCAGAGCGCGAATGAGCGCTGTTCCAATTTGTCCAGATGCTCCGGTTATTGCTACTCGCATGTTTGACCCCACAGTGAAGTTATTAGTTCTGAAAGTTGATCAGGATTTTGAAGATGAGCGCCGTGATTGGCTTTTTCTATTGCAATTGTTTTCATTGTTGGAACGACCTTATTGAGTTCTTTGCAAAGTGCAATGTAGTACTCACCAATTATTCCGTCACCGTGAATGTAGGCAGAAGGAGTCTTCAGCTCAGTGATATCAAATGGAGCGTTATACCTGAGCTCTTGCAGATCTGAAAGAAGACCTTCTCCATCGAGCCTGCGTGACTCGCGTTCTTCCTCACTCAACCTGTCCCAAATTTTTCTTGAAACCATTCGAGTAAAAAAATGTTCTGCTTCGTAGCGAGCATCGTCGGTGAGAGGTGGGCGATTGAGTTCTCGGTGCAGCACCCACGGCGTTGGTGATTCATAGGTGACGACAAGATCAACTTTTTCAGGATGTTTAATTGCGAGGCCTTGAGCAATGACGCCGCCGAAGCTGTGGCCGAACAAAATGACCGGCCCGGACTGAGCTTCTACAATTTTGTAGAGATCTTCAATGTGTAGCTCGAGGCTGAGTGGTGTAAGTCCTCGCGAGCCTTGGTACCCACGTCGGTCATAGGCAATAAGGTCAAAATTCTCGAGTCGGCGCGAAAGTCTGCCAAATGAGGCTCCACGGTCGAGGCCCCCATGAATGCAGATAACTGTGGCTTTAGGGTTATCTACACGTCGCTCGGCGATGGCCAGACCCTCGACGATGGATTCGGTGGAAAATACCAGCGAACTGGGCGAAAAGGGGAGCGAAGACACACTGAAAACTTAATGGATGGAATCTAAATCTTGTCCTTTCTAATTACCCATAAAACGCCCTAGGCTAGAGACGTGACAACTCCCCCTGACTCCACGTCGCCACAAGTAATAAAGGGCTCTTTTGGGCCTAATGCCTGGTTGGTTGACGATATGTACGACCGCTTCTTAGCGGACCCAACCTCGGTTGCTCCTAGTTGGCAGGAATTCTTCGCTGACTACCAGCGTTCTCCTCTGCCTGCGGTGACAACTATGCAGAGCGTTTCGCCAACTGTGCAGTCTGCGCCAGCTCCAGTTAAGTCTGTTGTCATTGATGCAGGAGCCACACCACTTCGCGGTGCTGCAGCACGAATTGTTACAAACATGCAAGCCAGTCTCGGTGTTCCAACTGCCACGAGTGTTCGCTCAGTGTCAGCACGTCTGCTTGAGATCAATCGAACTGCACTTAACGAATCATTGTCTCGAACAACTGGTGCCAAAGTTTCTTTCACCCACCTCATTGCGTTCGCCATTGTCAAGGGACTTGCAAAAGTGCCGTCAATGAATGCATCGTTCGTTGAAGCTGTTGACGAAAAAGGAACTCCAGGAATCAACCGACATGAACACGTGGGCCTCGGACTCGCTGTTGACGTTGAAAAAGCCGACGGATCTCGAAACCTCTTGGTGCCAGTTATTAAGAACGCAGACACCATGGACTTTCGTGAATTCCTTCTTGCGTACGAAGAACTAGTTCGCAAGGTGCACACTGCTTCATTTGGTGCAGATGACTTCGCTGGTGCAACATGCTCGCTCACCAATCCTGGAACTATTGGAACAATTCAGTCTGTTCCTCGCCTCATGCAGGGTCAAGGAGCAATATTCGGTGTTGGCGCACTCGGATGGCCAGCAGGATTTGAAGCAGCTGACCCACGGGCACTTTCTGAACTGGGTGTCGGAAAAGTAATGACACTCACCTCAACGTACGACCACCGCATTATCCAAGGCGCTGAGTCTGGCATCTTCCTTAAGTACGTCTCTGAGTGCCTAATTGGTAATCACAACTTCTACGACGATGTCTTTAGTGCTCTTGGAATTCCTTATGAGCCTGCACGTTGGGCGAAGGATGTAAATCCAAGTGCGAGTGACGACGACTCAGAAAAGATTCTCAAGCAAATTCGTGTCCAAGAACTCATCAACATGTACCGAGTTCGTGGTCACCTGAACGCGCACCTTGATCCACTGCATTCAGAACCACCAGCGCTGCACCCTGAACTAGACCTCGCAACCTACGGACTCTCAATCTGGGACCTACAACGCACATTCGTTGTTGACGGACTCGCTGGTCTCAAGGAAGCAACACTCGAGAAGATTCTTTCAATCCTTCGTGATTCGTACTGTCGCACCGTTGGTATTGAATACGGTCACATCATGGACCTAGAGCAAAAGCGCTGGATTCAAAAGCGCGTCGAAGGCGCAAGCAACTCGTCAACGATTGAAGAGAAGAAGCGAATCCTCGATGCGCTTAATGAAGCTGAAGTATTCGAGCGCTTCCTGCACTCACGTTACGTAGGACAAAAGCGTTTCGGACTTGAAGGTGGCGAATCAACAATTGTTGCGCTACAAACAATTCTTGATGCAGCCGCAGACGTAGGAGCGAAGGAAGCCGTTATTGGAATGGCGCACCGCGGACGACTAAATGTTCTCGCGAACATTGTTGGTAAGTCCTACAGCGACATCTTCTCTGAATTCGAAGGGAACCTTGATCCTGAAAGTGTTCAGGGAAGTGGTGACGTGAAATATCACAAGGGTGCACGAGGTGTCTTTAAGAACCAGCGAGGAGCGACCATTGAAGTTTCAATGGCGTCAAACCCATCTCACCTC
>CAIKVF010000115.1 GCA_903830745.1 uncultured Actinomycetes bacterium
CTCCCGGTACTGGTGTGCTGCGTAGAGCAAGCGCTAGAGCTTGGTGTTACGTGGAATGAAAGCGCACAGTTACTCAGCAATGCATTCTGGCCCGGGCCGCTCACCATTGTTATTAGTGCTCCACACGACCTCGCACAAACAATTGGCAGCACCACACAGAGCGTGGGACTGCGCATGTCAAACAACGAAGCGCTACTTAGTGTTCTAAAGAACAGCCCGCTATGTGTTTCGAGTGCGAATAATCATGGAGAGGCACCCTGCGAATCAGCTCAGCAAGTCCTTGATGTATTTATGGACCGAGAAATGTTTTGCGGTGTGCTTGACGGTGGAACGTGCAGTGGGGAAGTTTCAACAGTTGTGGACGTTACGGGTGAAGACTGGAAGATTCTTCGTAGCGGTGCTGTGAGCGAGCAAGAAATTGCTCACGCATTAGCTAAGTGAAATAACGCTTTCTTCAACGGTGGCGCTTCGACCAATGATTTCTTGAGTTTCACTCAATTCCATTAGTCCTTCGTCAGTACTGTGGCTCCAACTACGTACCCCGTCACTACTTCTCGCGGCGACCACAAGCTTTGAAGGCGCACCATCTTTCGCGTGCACCACGGTGTAGCTCTCGATTGTTACTTCACCACTTCGTTGCTCGTAGACACACTTCTCTTGTGCATCAACGTCTGGTTGTGCGCTTCGCCACTGGAAGTCTTTTGTAGGTGGCGTTGATGAGTACGTACCCCACGCGTGCTTGGTGGAGAACCAACCGAGTCCCGTGACGAGACCGTGGCTGCTCTCATCGCTTCTTAGTTTGTCAACCATGGCACAGATGCTGTGGGTGACGTAATTGTTTCCCGGCCCACCACCGAAGGTGAGACCGCCGGTCAGAGTTGGAATGCGCTGCTCGTCGAGTGGATCAATGTTCATCACTTCGCAGGCAGTTTGCACCACGGTTGGAAAACAGCTGTAGAGATCCATGTGAGAAATCTCGTCAGTAGTAACTCCGAAGTTCTGCAGCGATGACCACAGCGCACGCATCGCGGGTGAGTCATCAAAGACCGGTCGCTCTGAAACAAACCAGTGGTCAGTTGCATCTGCTCCACACTGAGGGAAAATCATCTTGTCTTTTGTAACTCCGAGTGAAACTGCTTTTTCGTAGCTCGTCATAATGAACGCTGCACCCATGTCGACTGGGAGATTCGCTACTAAAAACTTTGTGTAGGGGAATGAAACCATTCGATTATTTTTTGTCGGAGTCGTGATTGCAGCAGGAGCAGGTGGCTCAGTTATCCACGCATAGGGATTATCTTTTGCCACTTTCGCAAAGTTGGCCCAGAGTTTCCCGAGTTGCTTGGCTTGTTCGTCCATGCTCCAGCCCATGCGAGCTCGTCTGGCGTTTTCAAATATTGGATACACCTCGACTGGCAAGGTGAGACCTTGCTCGTATTCGTCCTTGGTGAATGGGATGCGGTTATCTTCAACAAAAGGTGGCTTGGCGACATCGTCACCTTGTTTGACCCACTCGGTTTCTACGCCTTCTTTTCGAGCGAGCCCTCGTGCGTAGTTCGCTTCTGAACCAACAACGCAGACAGTTGTTATCTCACCACTCAGAATTCTTCGAGCAGATTCGTGCACCAGCATCTGGGGAAGGTTTCCTCCAGTAGGGGTGAGGCGAGTGGTGACGTTCTTTAGGCCTAACTGCTCAACTACAAGTTGAGCTGGGTCATTGGTGTGCCAGGTGAACGAGCCAATGGCGACAATTTCTTCAATGGCATCGAGCGTGCCGCTAGAGCCGGAATCTCCCGCTGCTTTTTCGAGTGCTGCGACCATGAGCGAAAGTGGGGTGGAGCGACTGGCGAAAGTGGCGCCAGAAGTCGGGCGCTCTGTTATTTGGCCTACGCCAATCAGGACCGGGGTGCGAGGGTTCATTTCCACGCTATGAAGTATTACCGCACCACGGATGTGCGCTGAACGACCAGTAGGGTTATAGGGATGCGCATTGCACTTGGCTCCGATCACGCTGGTTTCGACCTCAAGGCAGTACTCGTTTCGACCCTTTCCGAGTGGGGCCACGAGGTCATTGACCTGGGCACAAAAAACGCAACTGATTCTGTGGACTACCCCGACTTCGGTGAAGCGGTCGGAAGAAGTGTTGTTGAAGGGCGAGCCGACTACGGAATTGCAATTTGTGGATCTGGAATTGGAATCTCAATCGCTGCGAACAAAGTTCCTGGCGTCAGGGCTGCACTTGTTCATGACGCAACATCAGCACGTCTAAGTCGTGAGCACAATCACGCAAATGTTCTCTGTCTCGGAGCTCGCCTCATTGGTGAGCCCGTAGCAATTGACGCCGTTGCGGCGTGGCTAGGAGCCACCCCCGGTGAAGGTCGACACATAGGTCGAATTGAAAAACTGCACGCTCTTGACGAGCGCGCAGGCGAATAAGAAAGCGAGCCCACTTTCGTGGTTTCTTCACCATTTGATGCCTGGATTACAAACGACAGTGAAGTTACGTCACTGCTAGCCCAAGAGTGGGAGCGTGAAACAACAACGCTGCAGCTGATTGCGAGTGAGAACTTCACTTCACCTGCCGTTATGGCCGCAACTGGTTCAATCCTTACGAACAAGTACTCAGAGGGATACCCGGGTCGTCGCTTCTACGGTGGAAACCAAGTTGTTGACGAAATAGAAGACCTCGCACGTCGCAGGCTCACTGCACTTTTTGGTGCAGACCACGCCAACGTGCAACCACACGCTGGAGCGAGTGCAAACGTTGCTGTGTACACCGGACTGCTAAATCCTGGTGACACAATCCTCGGTCTTCGACTCGACCAAGGTGGCCACCTAACGCACGGTTCACCAGCGTCACTTACTTCAACGTTCTGGAACTTTGTTTCCTACGGACTAACTCCTAGGTCTGATGACCCAGCGAATCCTGGTGAGCTCATTGACTTTGATAACTTGCGCGAGCTCGCACTGAAGCACCGTCCGAAGCTCATCATTGGTGGAGCCACCGCCTACGCACGTGAAATTGATCCAGTTCCTTTTAGAGAGATTGCTGACGAAGTTGGCGCGCTACTCATGTTTGACTCAGCGCACGTGGCAGGACTTATTGCTGGTGGGTCACACCCGAATCCAGTCCCGTACGCCGACGTTGTGACCTTCACCACTCACAAGACACTTCGCGGTCCACGCGGAGCTGCAATTCTTTGTCGTGAAGAGCACGCGAAGAAAATTGACAGTGCCGTGTTCCCAGGTATGCAGGGCGGGCCACTCGAACACGCCATTGCTGCTCGTGCGGTTGCTTTTAAAGAAGCAGCGCAACCAGAGTTCGCAACGTACACCCAGCAAATTGTTACTAATGCCAAGGCTTTTGGTGCTTCGCTCGAATCAAAGGGCTTTCGCATGGTTTCTGGAGGCACAGAAAATCACATGGTGCTACTGGACCTACGTGAATATGACGCAGAGCTCACTGGAAAAGTGGCACAAGAAGTTCTTGACCGTGCGGGAATTACAACGAACCGTAATCAAATCCCTGACGACCCACGTAGTCCATTCATCACGTCAGGTATTCGTGTGGGAACTGCAGCACAGACAACTGCAGGGATGAAAGAAGCACAGTTCGCTCAAATTGCTGATCTCATGGACAAAGTCCTTCGTGGTCGTGACAGCGACGCGGTTGTTACTTCGGTGCGCGAAGAAGTGGCTGCGCTTTGTAGTCAGTTCAACCCCTACGCGAACTTTACGAAATAGATCTGCATGGGCAACATCGCTTCGTACGTTGCAGTGTTCCTCGTAGGAGCAATTGTGACGTTGCTGGCGAACAGACCAGCGAGAACCATCTCGCTCAACATTGGCTACACCGCACAACCCGACGCTCGAAAAGTTCACGTTGAAGTAACGCCGTATGGCGGTGGGGCTGCGATGCTCGTTGGACTCTGCGTGGCGCTTCTGGTGGCGACTGCAATTCCATCGCTTCGTAGCGTGATCACTTCGTCACACGAAATGATGGGTGTGCTCATTGCTGTTGGTGTGATTTTTATTGTTGGTGTTGTTGATGACTTTAGAGACATGAGTGCTCCAGCAAAAGTTGCGGGACAAGTTCTTGCAGCATCGATTCTTTATTTCAGTGGTTGCACGATGTATCAGCTCAAGTTGCCGCTCGCTGGATTCATTGTGCTTGGTCCATCAATCCTCCCAATCATCACCGCGGTGTGGGTCTTTGCACTTACTAACGCGGTGAACCTCATTGACGGACTTGACGGCCTCGCCGGAGGAATTGTTGCCATTGCCTCAGGGACACTGTGTGTGTATGGACTTCGCCTTGAAACACTTGGACTACTTCCGACAACGAACATTGGGCCACTGATTGCAGCACTCACGTGTGGGATCTGTATTGGGTTCCTTCGTGACAACTTTCATCCCGCGAAGCTGTTTATGGGTGACGCTGGTGCATTGATGCTGGGACTACTTATGAGTGCATCAACAATGGTCATTGGTGGCAGAACACCTCCGGCGAGTGGTGTGACGTTCTTTTTCTTTGCTCCACTACTCATTCCAGTTTTCATTCTCGGAATTCCACTGCTCGACGCCCTGTGGGCATTTGTGCGACGAACGGTAACGGGCCAGGGTTTCCAGACTCCCGACAAGAATCACATTCACCACCGTCTGATGCGACTTGGCCATGGTCACCGCCGCACCGTGTTGATTTTGTGGCTCTGGACAGCGCTGCTCTGTAGTTTTGTCCTTTTCCCACTTTTCCAGCCACGAACGAACGTTTTTATTCCGTTTGGAGTCGCGGTCTTGCTGATTGGCCTCTTCACGTGGTTCAGTCCACTTCTTAACC